>JAGBHS010000133.1 GCA_017935385.1 Tidjanibacter sp. | reverse complement strand
GTCCTCTCCGATTGCGTTCACGAATCCCGGCTCTACTTTATTCTGTTTAAGAGCCTCCTCCGAGTCGAGTTTTTCGGGTTTCTTGCCTGCTGCATTCATGCGCAGAATCTCTTTTACGCGTGATATGGGCAGAGTAATCATGTTCACCATCGAGTTGGGTTGGGTGCTGAAACTCATCGTGCGACCCAGAATGTCGGTCTTGACCAGGAAATAGTCTGCATCAAGAGTCTGCAAGGGGGCATTGATTTTCGGGAACTCCCTGCGGGCATCAATATAACTATCCAACTCATAGATAAGACAACATTTGAGTTTGCTGCACTGACCTGCAAGCTTCTGCGGATTGAGAGACAGATCCTGCATGTGGGCCGCGTTGGTGGTCACCGATACGAAATTGGAGATCCATGAGGCGCAGCACAACTGTCTGCCGCATGAGCCCAGACCTCCGATACGACCTGCCTCCTGACGGGCTCCGATCTGTTTCATCTCCACCCTGATGTGGAACTGCTCGGCAAACACTTTGATCAGTTCGCGGAAATCGACACGTTCGTCGGCAATGTAGTAGAATATGGCTTTTATTTTATCGCCCTGATACTCCACATCGCCAATCTTCATGTTGAGATTCATGTCGGCCGCAATCTGACGAGAACGAATCATGGTCTCGTGTTCGAGAGCAATAGCTTCCTGCCAACGTTCTATGTCATAGGGTTTTGCCTTGCGGTATATTTTCCTGAATTCACCGTTCTGGGGGTTGAATCCCACGCGACGCATCTGTTTGGCCACCATGTCGCCCGTCAGAGAAACGATACCTATGTCGTGCCCAGGCGAGGCCTCTACGGCAACAATGTCGCCCACCTTCAAGGGTATATTGTAGACGTTCTTATAGTAGCTGCGATGAGTGTTTTTGAATCGCACCTCAAAGATGTCGCTGGGGGTGACATCGGGGTAATTTGCCAGCCAGTCGGTGGTGTGGAGTTTATAACAACCTTCACAGGGAGTGGCTGTTACCTCTCCATCTACGTTTTCGAATGTACATCCGCGCCCTATATCCAATTTTCGGGACGAAGCATTCGGTTGAATATCATTGATTTTATCTTTTTCGTCGTTCATGTCTGAATAAATTTCTACAAAAATACAAAAATTTTGCTGATATACACAAAATACTATCTTCCTCTATTGCATGGAAAAGAGAGTTTTGTGATGTCGGGGTGATGGGTTTGGGTAAAAATCTATTTTTTATATCTTTGTATTTGGATTATTATTTCACGATGCGGCATGGAGAGTAGGCGAGAGATTTTGGACAGAATACGCAGCTATGTGGATAGCGAGATTCCTGCGGCGATGGAGTACCTTATAGGGTGTGACTCCATGGCGGCCATGATGCATTTTATATATCCCGGTATGGAGGATGACGAGTGGCGAAGAATGATGCTTGATTGCAGGAGTGTCGATGATTTCTTCGATATCTGTTTTATTCCTGCCGCACGCCGCATTGCCCAGATAAGTACTGAGGAAGTAACTTGTGACGGACTTGATCGTCTGTCGGTGGAGGAGGGTTATCTTTTCTTGTCGAATCATCGTGATATATCGGTGGATGCGGGTATGTTGCAGCTTGTGATGAGGGAGAACGACTTTCCGCCTTTCGAGATGGCCTTTGGCGAGAATCTGATTTTCAATGATTTCTTTGTTCATCTCATCAAGAGCAACAGACTGTTCAGTGTGCCGCGAATGACCGATTTGGGCAAGTATGCACGTTATGCGCCCGTGATTGCTGAATATGTGAGAGAACGTGTGGCGCGAGATGTGTCGGTGTGGATTGCTCAGCGCAATGGGCGTACCAAAGATGGTGCGGATGTTACGGAACCTGCGCTTTTGAAACTGTTTGTTCTTGGTTGCGGCGGTTCGCAACAGCAGGCATTGTCGGCTCTGAATATAGTTCCTGTGGCGGTTTCGTACGAATATGAACCTTGTGATTTGCAGAAAGTCAGGGAACTTTTTATCAAGAGGCGCGATGGGGGATATAAGAAACAGCCGAATGAGGATTTTGAGAGTGTCTTTACGGGGCTGATGCAATCCAAGGGCCAGATGCATTACTCTTTCTGTCAGCCCGTTTCGCAAGAGGATGTGGCGTCTGTTTGTCGTGATGGCAGGGTGATGTTTCCCGAGTTGGCACGTCTGATTGACCGACGTATCTTCAAGGGGTATCATTGTTTCCCGTCGAATTATGTGGCATACGATCTGCTCAACGGTACCGACATGAGCAAAAACGTGTGCGACACCGAGTATCGCACACGCTTCAATCAATATCTTGCCGAGAAGGTTGATGCTTTGGTCGGAGAGCTCGGTGAGGAGAATCGTTCCGAATTGCATCGCATGTTCCTCGAACTTTATGCCAATCCTGTTGTTAATCAGCTTGCCGT
>JAGBHS010000132.1 GCA_017935385.1 Tidjanibacter sp. | reverse complement strand
GGACGCAGATAAATCTGACTTGCGCCCTCTGCCGTAGAACCCATCTGGGTTGAGAACATCAGGTTGAACTGTCTTACGTCGGTCCAGTTTCTGGTTCCCGAAATGGGGCATACGATTTCGCAATCAATGATGATCTGACGCAACTCTTCCAGATTGTTGTCATTCAGTGCGTCAGCCATACGTTTGTGAATAGCCTCTTTTTTCTCTGCGATCTCTTGCAGACGGGGACTGGTCTGGCGGAACTGCTCCTCGTTGAATGCGTCTTTGAAGCGTTTGCGTGCTTTCTCAACCTCTTTCTCGATTTTCTCGTCCTGTTTTGCGAGCCAATCTTCAATCAGTACGTCTGCACGGTAACGTTTTTTACTGTCTTTATTGTCGATAAGCGGGTCATTGAATGCGCCCACATGACCTGATGCCTCCCATGTTTTGGGGTGCATGAAGATGGCGGCATCAATACCCACAATATTCTCGTGGAGTTTGGTCATTGAGTCCCACCAATATCTTTTGATGTTGTTTTTCAACTCTACACCGTTCTGGCCGTAGTCATATACGGCACTCAAACCGTCATAAATTTCGCTTGACGGAAAAATGAAACCATACTCTTTGCAGTGAGCAATAAGTTTTTTGAAAAGTTCTTCCTGAGTCATTTTCTTATAATGTTTTTAATAATTGTTTTCTTCGTACTATTGTTAATCTTACAAAGATAGGAAATATATGGGAAATATGAATCTTTCTGCTTGAAATATAACAAATCTGTCGTGCAAACAGAGGATTTTTATTACTTTTGCGGTTGAATATGGGACGAATTCTTGCCATAGATTACGGACTTAAACGTACGGGTATTGCCGTCAGCGATCCGCTGCGAATCATCGCGGGCGGTCTGGATACGGTGCCTACCGCGCAATTACGCCAATGGTTGGATCGTTATATGACGGCCGAGAGTGTGGATATTGTGGTGGTGGGGATGCCGCGCCGTATGGATGGCTCGGAGAGTGATTCATATTCGGCCATTGCACCTTTTGTCGAGGGTTTACGCAGGGACTATCCTGACAAGCAGATTGTCATGTATGACGAACGTTTCACCTCGGTGTTGGCTCATCGGGCGATGATTGACGGGGGAATGAAGAAGATGCAGCGTCGTGACAAGGCGGTGGTGGATAAGATCAGTGCCACGATTATTTTGCAGAGTTTCATGGAGAGTCGCGAATATGCGCAAATGCAGGGCGGGGCTTCGATGTAGAAGTGCTCGGACAAGAGGGCGCCGCACCAGGGTGCTCAGGCAATGGAGTAGATAGACAGAGATTGTAGG
This sequence comes from Tidjanibacter sp., assembly GCA_017935385.1. Classification (GTDB taxonomy): domain Bacteria; phylum Bacteroidota; class Bacteroidia; order Bacteroidales; family Rikenellaceae; genus Tidjanibacter. The sequence goes on along the minus strand of JAGBHS010000132.1, from coordinate 13,930 downwards.
AAAGAACAAAAAATAGGAGGAGAAAAAATGGTTTATCCGATTTATATTTACGGCTCGTCGGCACTGCGCAACGAGTCGGTTGATATTGACAAGGACTATCCCGAGTTGGATAAGTTGATTGATGATATGTTTGAGACGATGTATGCCTCCAATGGTGTTGGTTTGGCGGCCCCTCAGATTGGTAAGAATCTGCGTCTTTTTATTGTGGATGTCACCCCGATGGGAGATGAGGATCCTACGGCGAAGGATTTTAAGCGTGTGTTCATTAATCCGGAGATTTATGAGGAGTCGGATATGGAAGTGCTTATGAGTGAGGGATGTCTGTCGTTGCCGGGCATTCATGAGGATGTCTATCGTCCCGAGAAAATCAGGATTCGTTATTTCGATCGCGACTTTGTGGAGCATGACGAGGAGTTGGAGGGCTGGCCTGCCCGTGCCGTGCAGCATGAGTATGACCACATTGAGGGCTATGTGTTTACCGACCATCTGTCCAACCTGCGTCGCACCCTGTTGAAGAGCAAACTGCTCGGCCTCACGAAGGGTAAATACAGCGCCGATTACCGCACAAAAATAGCCAAGTAGAATTGGTTTGTTTGAAACAAGAAAAGCACCCTGCGTGAGGGTGCTTTTTTTATTGTGGGGTGGGGGGATTATTCGATTCCTCTCACATGTTTTTCCCATGCCCATGCCGAGGCGAGAGTCTCTTCTACGGTGCGTTCGGCTTTCCAACCGAGTTCGTTGTTTGCCTGTGTGGGGTCGGCCCAGATGGCGGTAACGTCGCCGGCACGTCGGGGAGCTATCTTGTAGTTCAGTTTCAGGTTGTTGACCTTCTCGAAGGCATTTACCAGCTCCAATACCGACACTGCGCGTCCCGTACCTATGTTAAATATCTCGTAGTTCGCCTTGTTTTTGCCGTCTACGAGGCGTTTTATGGCCACCACATGAGCCTTTGCCAAGTCCACCACGTCGATGTAGTCGCGCTGACATGAGCCGTCGGGAGTGTCGTAATCATCGCCGAATACACTCAGACACTCTCTCACACCTGCGGCGGTCTGTGTGATGAACGGCACGAGGTTGTTGGGCACGCCGCGCGGCAACTCACCGATTAGGGCCGACGGATGGGCGCCTATGGGGTTGAAGTAACGCAGGGCAATACCTTTCAGTCCGTTGCCGTCTTTGTTGTAGGCCTTTACGCAGTCGCGCAGAATGTCCTCGCACATCTGTTTGGTGTTGCCGTAGGGCGATGTGGCGGGCTGACGCATACTTTGTTCGGTTACGGGCAACTCTTCGGGCTCGCCGTAGACGGTTGCCGAAGAAGAGAAGAGGACGTTGTGGCGTCCGTATTTGTTCATCAGTTCAATGATGTTGCAGAACGAGTTGAGGTTGTTGCCGTAGTATTTGAGGGGCTCGGCCACCGATTCACCCACAGCCTTGAACGCGGCGAAATGAATCACCGAGTCGAATTCATATTTCTTGAACACCTCTTCCAGAGCCGCTTTGTCGCAGCAATCCACCACCTCGAAGGGGAAATCTTTGCCTGTTATCTGGCGAACTCCGTCGAGAGCCGATGCCTCCGAGTTGGAGAGGTTGTCGATTACGACCACATTGAAACCCGCCTCGATGAGTTCGACCGTTGTGTGACTGCCGATGTAGCCGGCGCCACCGCTTACCAATACCGTTTGTTTCATGATAATATGTTTAGTTCGTTTGGTTTGTTATTGTAGCAATAGGGAATGTTTCCGCATAGTTCAAGACAAAGTTACGACAAATTTCTCAAACTCGTCTGTTTGTCGCCGTAATCTGCCGAAAAAAAACTGCACCCGTCACGATGACGAGTGCAGTTTTGTGAGAATGTTAGACCTCTGGACTTTATGTCCATCAGCAATTAATTATTCCAATGAATCTTATCAGAAGTAAGATCGGTGTTCAGAGTCCAACCTTTATAAGCGTAGTGGATGAAAATCTCGTGGCTGGTAGCAGGAATGCTGTTGAAAGTACAATCCTTTACATTAATAGTGTGATTAACACCGTCGTTGTTCTGAACGGTGATAGCACCCTCGCCACCAAAGTCGCCGTTGAAAGTACAGCCAATAATGTTGTAAATTACGCCAGAAGTATTCTCGTTGATAAAGATACCCTGTGAACCTACGCCGTTGAAAGTACAATTTTCGATAGTGTAAACGCCATCAGCCTCGTCGCTTGAACCAAATACCAAGTGACCCCATGATTTGTTGGGCATTCTCTCGATTACACAATTAGAAACCTTAAACTCTTTGAACTGCGATGCACGTACCTGCAAGTTGTTGAATGCAACCTTTGTAGATCCATTACCAACAAGGGTCAATGAACCTTTCTGGGCGAGATTGTAAATATCTACTTCAAAAGTGCCGTCTGCGAGGTAAATAATAGGCTCGTTTGCATCGATGGCTGCTTTTACAGCTGCTGCGTCAGCAGCGGGATTAGAAGCAGAGTGCAACAAACCTTCCTGGGTTTTCTTACCGCCAACTACGTTTACAAGGTGGAAATAAGCTTTTGAAGCCTCGTCTACCCATACCTCGTTTACATTGTCGGCAGCAACAGCGGTGATGTCAACATTGCTCAAAGTGATGTCGGCACCTGCCTGAGATTTTACAATAATAGCCGCTTTCTCCTCGGTTTTGAACTCGGTGTTAGAAACGTTCAAGGTAACCTTCTGGGGAGTAACATACTGCTCGTCGATCTTGATACCGCGACCGTCGCTGCAATCCAACATGTCGATCAAGCAACCGTCCACGCTAACGGTCTGGCCGTTGGGCTGAATCCAGATTGCGTAGGTGTCAGAAGTGTTGGCGTCGCTGATGGTTACGTTTTTAAGAGTACCATCGGCTTTCAATGCGATAGCCTTGTCGGTGGTTACATCGTTAAGCTCAACATCGCAAGCAAAGTTCAAGTCGTGGCGGTTCCACGGACCATCGTTGTAACCAGAGTTGGTGATGTGAGCATTGTTGATGATAAGTTTTGCGTTGTTCTCGGTAGTGATGTTGTTCCAATCAGAGTTCAACTGATTGAAAGTAATGGTGTGACCGTTACCCTCAATGGTAATGCTCTCGGTAGAAGGACCACCGAAGGCGATAGTAGCCCATGCGGTAACGTCAATGGTAACGTCAGAAGTCAGGTAGATAACGCTCTGCGGCTCGTCAGCCTCCATAGCATTCTCGAAATCAGCGTCTGTACCAACAACAGCGTCAACCTCATCTTTTACAACTACGAAGTTATTACCGTCAGCCACAGCCTTGTAACCAGCGGGTACGAAGCTGGTGCCAGCACCCTCAGAGGTGTTGTCTGCGGGGTTGAACTCTTTGAAAGTACCGCCGTAAACCTGAATCTGCTCCGCTTCGCAGTTGCTGTCGTGTACGTTCAGAATAGCGTACTCGTCACCACCCATACTACTAGATTTCACTTTAGCCTCGAATGTACCACCATAAATCTTGATGACACCGTCACCGCTTGTATAGATAACCTCAGAGTTAACTTTACCTCCTACAAAGTTACCACCGTTGATAATAACGGTTGCGCCGTAGTCGCCACGAGCCCAGATGGCACGGGTGTTACCCTCAACGGTACCCTCACCATTGATAACGAGGTCGGCTTTTGCTACGATAGCGTCACCCTCTTCGAGTTCGCCGCTGTTGTTGTCTACGATGATGTCGTGACCGTTCAAGTTGATAACCATAGCCTTGTTTACAACAAGTGATTTGGGCAGCTTAACATCCTCTTCCAAAGTAACCTCACCACCTACTGCTGCTGCAAGCAAGAGAGCCTGCAACTGAGTGCTGGGATAGTTGATGTCGTCATCATCATAATCAGGCTCGATCTCAACGTTGATGTCAACGTCGCTGGTGAGCAACTGACCGAAGAGGTTGGTGCGGTGGTTGCGCTGTACGGGAACCATACCTACGGTGCGAGTGTTAGCGGTAGTACCGTCGGTGTAGGTAAACTCTACCTCGATGGTCTCCTCATCTGCGCTTACCAACAGATAGTTCATTACCATGTAGTCATAATCAGCAACGGGGAAATCCTCGCTGGTGGGGATAGCAGCAGACTTGAAAGAAACAGCAGCTGCATTGCCGGTAACATCACCGGTTTCGAGGTTCATAGCGTTGTAGATATTCTTAACGGTTACCGAAGACTCGGTGGGCTCATAACCCGCAGCAGCAGACTCCTCATAATCGTTGGTACCGATGTTGAGCTGTGCGAAGGGGCGTTTGAGTTTGATGTCTACAGACATGTTGCCTTTAACGGTGAAAGTCTCATACTTGTAGAAAGCATCGAGAGCCTCGTCGTTGCTGTCAACATCGCTGTAATCAACAGACAAAGTCTTGTTGGTAAGATCTACGGTGTAGGGAGCGTCGTCAGCGTCAGCCCAGAACAGAACCGAATAAGTGTTGCCGGTAGTCAGTTTCAAGGGAACGATAGCGCTACCGTTGATGGTTGCATCAGTTTTGGTAAGGTCGGGAAGAATGTTACCGTCCTTGTCATAAACTGCATACTGCAAATTGGTGGCGGTCAGACCGTCGCTGTAAGCCTTACTTCCAATCTCGGGAGTGCCGACATTGATAGTAACAACTGCGCTCTCACCTGCCGGAGCAGTAGCGGGAGCAATCTCCTTTTCGCATGAAGTGGTGAACAACATTGTTGCTGCAGCCAACATGCCAAACAAAATTTGTTTTTTCATAATTGTTGTTAATGTTAATAAATAAATTGTTGTTAATGTTTTGTTATTTGATTTCTATGTTAAAGTCTTCGCCGTCGTAACCCGGGTCGATGGTGATACCTCCCGATGCCTTTGAGGTGAGGAACTCGCCTTTGACTATGGTCAGCTTGCTTCGCAAGACGGGTACGTTGATGGTTCTTGTGGAAGACATCAGAACTCCCTCGTCGTTGTAAACCTCCACCGAAATGCCGAGTGTGGTTTCTGTTCCATTCACAAATACATAGTCATAACCGAGTGTTATCTCCTCCTTGCTGTCGCTTTGCATCTGGCTCGTGAAAGAGATGCCGGTCCAAGATCCGGCCGGTTTGTCTGTGAAGATGTTGAACGAGTTGTGCATGTAGGGGTTGTAACGGAAGACAACCTTGAAATCATCGATTTTCAGGGTTTGCCACAACTGTTCGTAAGCGGCCTTGCTGTCGAGGCTGACATAATCAATCTTGCCGACACCTCGCGATTGCAACATTTGCGATACTCTGTTCAGGAACACCTCCACGTCTGTGGAAACAAACTTGAATTTACCCATGGGGCGTATCATCTCTACCGTTGCCTCATTTTTGATGCTGCTTGCAGCGATACCGGTGTAGTATGACGGGTTGAGAACGGTTGCTGTTGCCGTACCTCGGAACGCATCGCGATAGTCGTTGCTGCCCGAGTGATTGTTCTGGTCAGCCAGAATGATCTTCGTAAAGTCTTCGGTATTGTAGTACTTGTCACTCGTTTCGCCCGTATCCACATAGTCGGCCCATACGCGGAACGTGTATTCGCCCTCGTAGAGATTCAACTTGGCCGTATAGTTAAGGTCCGAAATGTCTGATTTGGTGAAAACTACCGTTGTGTCGGCAACCTCACTCTCTCCATTGCGATATACACCTATGACGTAACGAATGTCGTGCGGATCGCTGTTGTCGGCCTTACTGCGCGTGTAAGCCACCTCTTTATGTAGCGGCATCTCGGTATTGAAGTCGAGGTGCAGCAGGAACGGAGTGGGGCCATAGCCCGACTCCTCGGGGAATTCATGAACGTCGCAACCTGCAAAAGCGAGAAGCGACATCAAGCAAAGCGTAATGTAACGTGTTGTCTTTCTCATCTTTTGTTCTCTTTAAGGTTGAAACGATAACTGATATTTATTGCAGCATTGTCAATACCCCAATAGGTTTTCTTGATGCTTTCGATATACTTTCCGTTGGGAACGTTGTAGAATGTGTCGTAGTGGACATTGTAGACTCCTGCGCCCAGCACGAACTCCATGTGCCATCTCTCGTTCTTTGTCAGCGGCAAGCGATAACCCACGCCAAGACCACCGCCAAATGCAGGACGTTTGCCCTCGTGGTTCTGATAGCGTAACTCGTCATTGGTGGCCACGTTGAATGATGCCACACCGAGATGAACATTCGTAAAGAATCCCTGGTTTTCTGCCGAGGGCCAATAACGAAGTTCGGGATAAACGGCGAAGGTTCTGAATTTGGTTGTTTTTGAGAAATAATTCAAAGCCGTGTAGTACACCGGTAAAGCAACCGACCAATGTTCTCCCAGGTCTATTTCACCTGCCACATTGGCTATGATCATTCCAAGGCCCACTGCATTTGTTTTCAGATACCAGTGACGACTCGGAGCAGGCTCAACCGGCTCTTCAATCACCACTTCCTCTACAACCTCCTCGAAGACTTCCTCTTCAACTACCTCTTCAACCGGTTCTTCCACCACAACGGGTTCCTCAACAACAAATTCCTTTTTTGGGGCGCCGATGATTTCCAGTACACTTTCCTTTTCGGGTTTCTCGTTGCTGGTGATGAAGACCACGCTGGCTGTTCTCGTGTGCTGCAAGAACAGAGGTCTTAATTGTGTCCAAACTCTACCGTTATCCAATTGCTGTATCGCTTCCAGCAGATTGGTGATGTGAGAATTGTTGCGATGGTAGTCCATTGACTGCATCTCTTTGTCAAAGATGGCCAATACATCGTTCTTGCGACTGATGTTGGCATTGACAATGATTTCTCTCAGATGATCAAACGGGAGATAGTTGTCATTACGGATAATTAAATCTTCACTAATGTTTACCTTGCTGCGAATCAAACGTTCGAGTGATGTCAAACGTCCGTTGGCCAACATCTGATTGAGGCGAGCATTACCCTCCGGAGAGGCCGTTCCGCAAAAAGCGACTTCGATGATATATTCGGTCGTGTCGCTATTGATTTGCTCTATGAATGAGAGTATCTCCTGAATGTGGCGAGCATTGTCCAGGTATGTAGTATCGATATCTGTTGTACTCACACGGAAATCGATACAAATCTCCGTGTGTCTCTCTTGTGATCGAGCGACACATAGTCCCAACACTGTAAAAATCAGTGCTATACAATAATTTCTAATATGCATTTCTTTAATAATTATTGTGCTCTTCTCTTTGGAAGAGAAAAGGTATCTCTTTGGAAGAGATTTTTATTTCATTTCCTTGTTTTTCAGTATTTTACGTTTGATACTAAAAATTGTATTCTGATCGTATTTTGAATCTTATGGGGAAAAATATTATTTTTTAATAACTGTTTTATGCTTTTTTTAGGCAAAAAATATATACCTTTGCAACGTTTGTATCTCTCTTCCAAAGAGATACCTTTTCTCTTCCAAAGAGATTTTATGATTGTCTGCAAAAGTATAAAAAATAAGACAACTATATCCATTTTATGGCCAATAAAAAATGGTTTTTTTGATGAAAAAGGTGTTAGAAAATAGTGTCTATTTAATAATCAATTAATTAAGTTTGGCTATTTATTTTATGCATTGGGTTCTGATGCGACATAATTAGAGAGAATTCAATATTGTTCTATTGGCTTTGTCTAGTTCAGCAGTATCCAGGGAGGTTAAATAAATCTGAGTGGTCCTTTCCGAGTCGTGTCCCATTCCTTCACTTATTACCGATAAAGGAATTTTCTTGCTTTTGGCTATGCTGGCCCAGGAGTGTCGGCTGACGTACATTGTCAGCGGAATGTCCAAATCCAATATGTTCCCGATAGCCTTTAAGTTGCGATTGACATATTGCGCCATTTGGAGATATTGTTTGCGCTTGTCTGTGTCGCTTTCGGGGTCGATGATGGGGAGCAGATAGAAGTTGTTGGGATTTTTATATTTGTTTACAATCTCGTCCATGCATTTTTCCCATTTTATGTAGAGTCGTTGTCCGGTTTTGCGTCGTCTATACGATAATATTTCTCCGTTCAGATCTTTTTGCCGCAGGTAGGCCATGTCCACGAACGACATACCGCGCGTGTAGAACGAAAACATGAACATGTCGCGAGCATAATCAAGTGCCGGCTTCATCGTCAGGTCTATCTCTTTTATCTGTTTGATGGTATTCATCGGGATGGCACGTTTTATGGTTTTTTCCACGCCCGTGTAGACATGTTTGAATGGGAATTGCTGTGTGGTGAGTTCCTTTTCCACGGCTTGATTGTATATGGCACGCAGATTGCGCATATAGAATGAGGAGGTGTTGGGGCACACACCGTTGTTTGTTAAATAATATTCATAGGCGGTTATTACATCAGAGTTGATGTTGTTCAATAAGATGTCTTTGTTTTTTCTGAATCGTTTGAAACTGTTCAAAGAGGCTGTGTATGTCTCTGCGGTGCGTAGTTTTCCCAGTTCCATTTTGGAGGAAATGATACTCCTTGCAAAAGAGAAAAAGTATTCTTTCTTTGGTTTTGTTGAATCCTTTGGCTGAGTCGTGTAATTTTTGTTTGGAGTAAAGACGTTCTTGATAAAGTCTAAAACAGAGTGTTTTGCATAGTTTGACTGTGTACTTTTGTTTAAGTTCTCTTTTTTCATAATACATAATTTTAATTAGAATATTATTTCAGAGAACGAATAAAAATATAATGAATCAAATCCGGCAGAAACAAAAGATGACACTTCCGCAGAGTGTCATCTTTTGTTGTTTCGTAGGTGTCATCACACCATGATTATGTGACTCATTACTCAATCAGGCCGTGTGCTTTCATGAGAGGCTCGCGCCCCGGTTCACTGCCACGGAAAGCTTTGTAGAGATCCATGCCGTCGGCCATTCCGCCACTTGAAAGAAGTGTTCTGAACTTCTCGGCAGTCTTTTTGTCAAACAGATTTCCCGTCTCAACAAATGCCTGGAACGCATCTTTGTCCAGCACCTCGGCCCAAATATAGCTGTAATAACCTGCCATGTAACCGCCATCGAAGATGTGCGAGAAATAGGTGTAGTGATATCTGGGGGCAATCTGTTCTATAAGACCTCGTTTGGTGTAGAGAGCCTGATTCTCAAATGCGTTAATGTCCAGCGGCTCATTACCGACTTTCACGTTGTGAATGTCCATGTCGGAGAGAGAAGCCGCCAGCAATTCGGTATAGTCGAAACCCTGATTGAACAGTGCACTGTTCTGGATTTTTTCAATCAGTTCGTCTGTGATGACTTCGCCTTTTCTGTAATGGATGGCGTAGCTTCTCAACATTTCGGGACTCATTGCCCAGTTTTCAAGAATCTGCGAGGGCAACTCCACGAAGTCCATCTCCACCTCTCTCAAACCTTTGTAGGGAACATCGGCAAAGAGCTGGTGCAGTCCGTGACCAAACTCATGGAACAAGGTTTCGGTGTCGTCTATGGTCAGCAACGAAGGGGTTGTCTCCGACGGGCGAGAGAAGTTGCAAACGATGTTCACGATGGGCATGACTCTTTTGCCGTCCTCGTAGGATTGGGTTACGAACTCACCACACCATGCACCGCTGCCTTTGCTGTCGCGAGTGTAGAAGTCGAAGATTACCACGCCGAGCTGTGTGCCATCCTTGTCAAATACGTTGTAGGCCATACACTCTTTGTTGTATACGGGCACATTGGCGGGGCTGAACGTGATGCCGTACAGACGATTCGAGAGATTGAATATGCCTTGTTTTACATTGTCGAGCGAGAAGTAGGGCAGCAAGGCATCCTGGTCGAGATCGTATTTCTCTTTACGCAGTTTCTCGGCATAATACCACCAGTCCCACAACTCAAAGTCGTCGCTGCCGGTTTCGGCCATTTTTATCTTTTTCATCTCCTCCAATTCGGCTTTTGCTCTTGCGAGGGCGGGAGTCCAGAGTGATTCGAGAAGATTGTATACGTTTTCGGGAGTCTTTGCCATCGTGTCATCAAGACCATATTCGGCATATGTGTCGAATCCGAATATTTCTGCTTTTCGTGTGCGAAGTGCAAGAATCTCATTGATGAGAGTCTTGTTGTCGAGTTCGTCATTGTGGTTGCATTTTTCCAGATAAGCCATGTATACCTGTTCTCTCAAATCTCGGCGTGACGAATAGGTCAGGAACGGAATCATGCTCGGCTTGCTGATGGTTACAGCCCATTTGTCGCTTTGTCCTTTCTGTGTTGCCACCTCTTTTGCATATTGTTTCACAGCCTCGGGTAGTCCTTCCAGGTCGCCTTCTTCAAGGAAAACGACGAATTTTGCATTCTCGGCCAGCAGATTCTCTCCGAATTTCAGCTCCGCAACCGCCAGTTTCTGATTGATTTGCATAAGTTCATCTTTCTGTTCCGAGGTCAGCGCGGCTCCTGAACGTTCGAAAGCCTTGTAGGTCTTCTCCACAAGACGTTGCTGCAACGAGTCAAGGCTCATCTCGTGACGGTTGTTGTATACCTGTTTGATCTTCTCAAAGAGAGCCTCGTTGAACATTATCTTGTCATAATGGGTCGAAATGACGGGTGACATCTCCTGCTCCAGGGCCTGCATCTCGGGTGTGGTGTCGGCCGAAGAGATAAGCGAGAAGATGCGTTCTATCTGTGCGAGCAGTTCGCCGCTATTGTCAAAGGCGAGAATGGTGTTCTCAAACGAGGGTGCGTCGGCGTTGTTTATTATGGCGTCTATCTCCTCGTTGTGCATGACCATTGCCTGCTCCATGGCGGGTTTATAATCGGGCAAGGTGATCTTGTCAAACGGGGGGACTCCGTATTGGGTGTTCCACTCCGAGAGCAACGGATTTTCTCTTGACTCTGTGGTTTGATTGCAGGCAACGGACATCATCATAATGGGAATGATTAATGAAAAGATTTTTAACTTATTCATGAGTTTTTATGGTTGTTTTAGTATTACTTTTAATCGTTCATCATACGTTTAGGCAAATATAGTGAAAGTCGAGAGCAAAGAAACTGAACTTGTTCAAAGGTTCTTTGCCGAGGCGAATCCTATATTCTACAAATATAGGTAAAAAATGTCAAAAGCGGATAAAATTGCTTACATTTGCAGGGTTGAAATAAATGATGGTTTATCATGCAGTTGTTTTATACACCGGATATAGTCGGAGATGAATATGTGTTGTCCCGAGAGGAGAGTCAGCATGCCGTACGAGTGTTGCGCTCGGGAGTGGGAGATGTGCTGAATCTGACAGATGGTCGTGGAACACTCTATAAGGCGGAGATTGTGGCTGTCGGTAAGGAGTGCAGAGTTCGTGTCGTGTCGCGCGAGGAGGAGTATGAACGTCGCGGATATGGATTGACCATGGCAGTCGCCCCCACCAAGAATATGGAACGTTTCGAGTGGTTTTTGGAGAAGGCTACCGAGGCGGGTGTGGATAGAATAATTCCCATCGTGTGTGAACATAGCGAACGTAGAGTTGTCAAGTCGGAGAGATGCGAGAAGATTATAGTTAGTGCCATGAAACAGTCGTTGAAGGCCTATAAACCGGAGTTTGATGAGCTGACCGATGTGCGAGAGGTGTTGGCAAGACCGTTTGACGGAACGCGTTTGATTGCCCATTGTGAGAGAGATCTGGAACGCATTTTTATAGGTGACGGCATTGTGCGTGGTGGCAATACGTTGGTGCTTATCGGCCCCGAGGGCGATTTTTCGCGCAAGGAGATAGAGCAGGCCTATGCGGCGGGATTCAAGGGAGTGTCGTTGGGTAACAATCGTTACAGAACAGAGTCGGCCGCAGTGTCGGTGGCTATGATAGCGGCCTTCGTCAATGGCCGATAAGTGGAAGTTTTAATAGGTTAGGAAAGGGAAGAAAAGATGAGTGAAAATCTGACAAAAGCACAGGAATTGGGTGTGCTTGATATAAAGAAACTGTTGTTTCAATATGCTTTGCCGGCGATTATTGCCATGACGGCATCGTCGCTTTACAATATGGTGGATAGTATTTTTATCGGTCAGGGTGTTGGCGCATTGGCCATTTCGGGCCTTGCGGTAACGTTCCCGCTGATAAATCTGACCACTGCATTTGGTACGTTGGTGGGAGTGGGTGCAGCCTCGCTTACCTCCATTTTGTTGGGCCAGAAGAACTATCGCATGGCATCGCGCGTGTTGGGCAACGTGATGACGATGAATGTCACGTTGGGAGTTGGAATCGGGGTTATTGCATTGTTGTTTCTCGACCCGATTCTCTGTTTCTTCGGAGCCAGCGAACAGACCATTGGCTATGCTCGTGACTATATGATAGTCATATTGCTGGGTAACGTGTTTACGCATCTTTATTTCGGTCTGAATGCCATGTTGCGCGCTGCGGGTCATCCGCGCAGGGCAATGCGAGCCACCATACTTACGGTGTGTCTTAATGCGGTGTTGGATCCTATCTTCATTTTTGTTCTTGATTGGGGTATTCAGGGTGCTGCCATAGCCACCGTTTTGGCGCAGGTCGTTTCGCTGGTATGGCAGTTGAGGATTTTTTCCGATCGCAGTGAACTGTTACACTTCGACAAGGGTGTTTTCTGTATGGATGTGGATATTGCGAAACGCTCTTTGTCCATCGGTCTTGCTCCGTTTCTGATGAATACGGCGTCGTGTTTCGTGGTGTTATTCATCAATCAGCAGTTGAAACATTTCGGTGGCGATTTGGCCATCGGAGCATATGGTATCGTCAACAGGGTGGTGTTCCTGTTTGTGATGATAGTGATGGGATTCACGCAGGGAATGCAGCCGATAGCGGGATACAACTACGGCGCACGTATGTATGACCGAGTGATGAAGGTGCTGAAATATACGATCATTTGCGGAACGGCGGTTATGACGGCGGGCTTTTTGTTGTCGCAACTGTGCCCGAGGATTATTGTGTCGGCATTTACCAAAGATGTGGAGTTGATTCGTTTGGCTACGGAGGGCTTTAAGATAACCATGTTGGTTGCGCCTGTTGTGGGTGCCCAGATTGTGATTTCCAACTTTTTCCAGAGTATCGGCCTTGTCGGAAGATCAATATTCATGTCCCTTTCCCGCCAACTGTTGTTTCTGTTGCCGTGTCTGGCCATACTGCCCCTGTTTTTCGGTCAGAACGGAGTGTGGTATAGTTTGCCGGTGTCGGATTTCATTGCTGCGATAGTGGCCTTCGTGCTGTTGATGCAGGTGATAAGAAAATTCCGTCGAGAGATGGCCGCCCAGAAACAGGAAAAAGAGACGACAAATAATTTGCAAACCCGATAAAACAAAAGTGCCATGGAGAAGAAGAGAATAATTGTCAATGTCGGACGTCAGTTTGCCAGCGGAGGTAAGGATATTGCGGTGCGTATTGGAGAGTTGCTCGATGTGAAGGTGTATGACCGAGAGCTTATTACCGAGTCGGCCAAAGAGAGTGGTGTGTGCAGCGAGTTCTTCGAACGTGCCGATGAGAAAACACTGTGGTCCAAGTTTTTCGGATTTACGAGTGTCCGCAATGGTATGGCTCATTATGGCAATGCCGAGTATGCCAATTTCCTGAATCAGGATGAGTTGTTTAAGATACAGAGTGATGTCATACGTCAGATTGCCGCGCGCGAGTCCGCTATTTTTGTGGGGCGATGTGCCGATTATATTCTGCGCGATGACGAGAGGGCATTGAATATCTTTATTTCAGCCGACCGTGAGGCACGTATAGAACGTATATGTACTCAACTGGGCCTGTCAGAACGTAAGGCCGTAGCACTTATGGAACAGCACGATAAGGAACGAGCCACTTACTATAATTACTATACATTCAAGAAGTGGGGTGCGGCAGAGAGTTACGATTTGTGCATCAACTCCACTCGTTTAGGCATAGAGAGTACGGCCGATTTTTTGGCTTCCTATGTGGGTGATATGATGGCGCGGAAGACGTTTAACCGTAAATGAAAATTCCGAGTGCGGCCGAGATAACAATCAGCAATATAGGACTGACTTTCAGTGCCGAAGCAACGAAACAGCCTGCAAATATCAACCAGCTTTT
>JAGBHS010000131.1 GCA_017935385.1 Tidjanibacter sp. | reverse complement strand
CGAAACGCTTTTTTGTTTTTCATCCGATCGCCTATCGATTGATTTTGTCGGCTTGTGTCGTACTACTCCTTGCCGCACAAGTGACGTATTGCCATGGCATAACCCTCAAAACCGTGACCGCAGATTGTACGTTGTGCATAGAGTGACACATAAGAGTGCTTGCGGAACTCCTCGCGGGTGTTGATGTCACTCAGATGCACCTCTACGGTGGGTATCTGAACCGCTTTCAGCGCATCCAGTATCGCCACACTGGTGTGGGTGTAGGCGGCGGGATTTATGACAATGGCGTCGTACTTGCCGTATGCCTCCTGAATCTTGTCCACTATCACTCCCTCGTGATTTGATTGAAACATGTCGGCCTCCACACCGCACCCCGCAGCCACTTCGGCCACTTTCGCACAGAGAGCCTTATAATCTCCTCGGCCGTATATCTCCGGCTCGCGCAATCCCAACAGATTCAGGTTGGGACCGTTTATTACCAATATCTTCATTGTTGTTACACTTTTTTCTTATGCCATTCTTTTCATTATCTCGTTTACTCTCTCCTCGCGGGTGTTGCCTTTGAATCGGATAATGTCACCCACCAAGGATTCAACTTCCGTATCCGTGAATAAAACTCCGTTCTGGAAGAGGGCGTTCTCGGCATGGGCATCTAGTGCGAGGTGAGGGAGAAGAATCAGTTTGCCACTCTGTTTGCAATGTTCGTTGAGCTGCTCGGGCGAGATCTTCTCTTCGGTCAAATCAATAATCTCGCGACCTGTCTGTGCGGCCACCTCTCTGCCTAATGGCACACACTCCTCCACAGAGGAACACATCACTATGATGTTTCTCATGCTGCGTGCGAGATTTTCAACTATCGGCCCGATTATGTCGTCGCTGCGTTCCGTGCCGAGGAACAGATCGGATGCATATTTTGCCTGTGCCGCCAACATGGGGGTACCGTTCGTGTGACGTATGCCGGCTCTTCGTGCATCGAGCAGAAGCTTTGTGGCGGCAGGATTGTAGATGAAATCCGCCACTCCTACACATGCGGGAAACCTGTTGATGTCTATCGCTGCCTTGCCCGTATCGGGATACATGCCTACGGGGGTGGCATTGATGATAATCTCCGCATCACTATGACGGTCTATGTTGTCGTAGTTGTTTTCTCCGCTGCGCGATATTACCACCACCTCCTTGGCGCCCATTTTTTTGAGCATATACTGAGCCATGACCGAACTGCCACCGCTGCCGAGAATCATACACTTACGCCCCTTTGCCTCAATCCCTGCCTTACGTAGCATGTAAACCATTCCCGGTGCGTCGGTATTGTAGCCGTGCAGACGACCTTCGGCATCTTTGACCACCGTATTGACGCTGCCTATTGCGCGCGCCTCGTCCGAAACGAAATCACATGCTTCAAGAGCAACCTTCTTGTAAGGCATGGTCACATTGATGGCCATGAACTCTCGGCGCGCGAAAAAATCGTTCACATCTTCGGGCTCCACTTCAAAGAATCCGTATTCGTAATCGGCTATCTGGCGGTGGATTATGGGGGAGTAACTGTGACCCAACTTGCGACCCAGCAATCCGCATGGTTCCTTTTTGTTCATTTCTCTGTTGATGGTTTTAGATTAGTTCCGAGTATGTGCCCAAGTAGCTGAATTGTTCTCCGATTGCCTCCAATTCGCAAATCAGCGCGGTGAACTTGTCGTCATATATCGATGCCTCAATGTCGAAGTAGAATACGAATTCAAAGTCTCGGTTGGGGATGGGACGGCTTTCGAGTTTCACGAGGTTGGCTCCCATGGCGTTGAATTTTGACAATACGCTGAACAATGTTCCCGCCTTGTTGGGGATGACCATCATGATGCTCGTACGGTCGGCGCCGGGGAAGATTTTCGGCTCTTTCGAGATGCAGATGAAACGGGTGTAGTTGTTGTCCTGATTCTGCGCACCCGCCACGATGGTTTTCAGGCCGTACAGTTCGGCACAAATGCGTGACGAGAGTGATGCTTGTGACGGATCGTTGTCCATTGCCACTTTTTTCGCTGCAACGGCCGTATTCTCACAAGGAATTATGCGCACGCCTTTGAGTGAGTCGAGGAACTTAGAACACTGACTGATGGCCTGTTGGTGAGAATAGATGGTCTTAATGTCTTCGAGTTTTGTGTTGGGCAGACCGAGCAACGAGTGGTCTATCTTTATGCGAACACTTCTCACAATGTGGATGTTGTGTTTGACCAGATTGTCGTATATCTCGTTTACCGAACCTGCTGTGGAGTTCTCGATGGGCAGTATGCCGTATTCGCACAAACCTTTGTCGACAGCCTTGAACACTCCTTCAAACGAGTTGTTGAACATGATTTCGGGCACCTCAAACAAGTGTTCCGCTGCCATCTGCGAGTAGGCACCCTCGCAACCCTGACATGCTACCGTGGCACGCTTGGGGAACGCTACGGGTTTGGCGTTCACGAGCTTTGAGAGGGTTTCGTACAGAGGTGTCTTGACTCCCATGAGTTTTGTTTCGTACGACTTGCTCAAATCAAAGATGGTGCGGTACAAGGTGCGGCCATAGACCTCCAACTCACTGCCCAACTGTTTCGATACGTTGGCCAATACTTCGCGTTCTCTGAGAGAGTTGTTTACGGGCAGAGCATTTTGATGTTTGTATTCTGCCACTTTGGTGATGATGTCCATGCGCTCCTTGAACAGTTCGCACAACTGGTGGTCCACCGAATCTATCTGTTTTCTTAAATCCCTGATATCCATTTTATTGTGTTATTTTATTGTTGTCATTAAATCCATTATTACTGTGGCGGTTACCGCCTCTACCACTGCCACCGCACGAGGTACTATGCACGGGTCGTGTCGGCCCTCTATCTGCAATTCGGCACTCTCGTTTTTGCTCAACGAAACGGTCTGTTGTTTCTTTGAGATCGAGGGGGTGGGTTTGAATGCTACGCGGAAGATTATGGGCATGCTGCTTGTTATGCCGCCCAATATGCCGCCATGATTGTTGCTTGTGGTGACAATCTTGCCGTTTTCTATCGTGAACGGGTCGTTGTTCTCCGAACCGCGCATTTTGGCAACCTCGAATCCTGCTCCGAACTCAATGCCTTTTACGGCCGGTATACCGAAGACGGCTCCTGCGATGCGGTTCTCCACTCCGTCAAACATCGGGTCGCCCAGTCCTGCGGGAACGCCCGTCACCACACACTCTATGACTCCGCCTATGCTGTCTTGATCCATGCGGCAACTCTCTATTACCGCCTTCATCTGATCGCCTTTCTCAGGGGTTATTGTCGGAAAATCTCTTGTGTCAAGCAGTTGCATCTGCGCATTGGGCTTGATGGGGTCGAACGGAGAGTCTTCCACTTCGCCAATCGAACGAATGTGGGCCGAAACGGAGATGCCTTTTCTTTCCAGTATCTGTTTGCATATGCCGCCTGCCACACACAGCGGTGCCGTCAGACGTCCCGAGAAGTGACCGCCTCCACGCACATCCTGATGACCGCCATATTTGATTTGTGCCGTCAGGTCGGCATGTGCAGGTCGGGGCAGATCACGAATCTTGTCGTAATCTTTCGAACGGCAATCCGTATTTCTTATCACTGCGCAGAGGGGGGCGCCACAAGTGACAAATTCGCCATTTGTGCCTTCCGTTACACCCGAAACCAGTTCGGGCCTATCTTTCTCTTGTCGCGGTGTGGAGTATCTGTTTTGTCCGGGTGCTCGTCGCTGCATGAATTTCGTCAACACTTCGGGGTCAATCTTCTCGCCTGCGGGCAGTCCGTCTATCACACAGCCGATGGCGGCCGAGTGAGATTGTCCGAAGACCGAAACAGTCAAGTTTTTGCCATAAATCGATGCCATATATCTATCTGTTTTATTGTTCTGTTTGTGTGGCTTCTCCGCCCAATGCTTTCAGATGATCGAAGAAGGCGGGGTAGGATTTGCTCACGCACTCTGCTCCCACTATCTCTGTCGTTCCTTCGGCCGCCAATCCTGCAACGGCTCCTGCCATTGCTATTCTATGGTCGCCGAAAGAGTTTACTTTGCCTCCTATTGGTTTGCCTCCGTAGACGGTCAGTCTGTTCTCCGTACTCTCGGTCTTTATTCCGAAGCTTGCGAGCATTTCGCATACAGTGGCCACTCGGTCACTCTCTTTTATGCGCAGACGGGCAATGTTGTCAAAGGTGGTTGTCCCTTCGGCAAAAGCCGCCGCCACCGCCAATGCGGGTACCAGGTCGGGAGTGTCGTGACAATCTATCAGACAGCCATTCAATTGAGAGGGATAGGCCGTATAGTCGTTCCCGTTGCGTAGGATTCTGCCGCCCATCTTTTTCAACATATCCACGACAGCTCTGTCGCCCTGACGTGAGATGTCGGTATTCAGTCCCGTGCATGTTATGGGATTCTCTCCCGTCACTCCTGCAACCAGCCAGAAGGCCGCTGCCGACCAGTCACCCTCTACGCATACATCACCCGGAGAGGTGTATTTCTGGCCTTTATGCACGATAAGTTTTTTTACTTCGCGTTCTATCTCCACGCCGAACATCTTTAATGCATCCAATGTCATCTCTATGTAGGAGCCGCTTTCCAGTTTGCCTTGTAATACGATACTGCTCTCTTCGCCTGTCAACGGTAGAGCGAACAACAGACCCGATATGAATTGTGATGAGATGTTGGCTGCTATTTCGTATTCTCCTCCTTGCAGAGTCCCGTTACATATCAACGGCATTTTGCCGTTACCGCTCATCTGTACGCCATGCTCCTCCATTCGTTCATAGAGTGGTGAGAGGGGTCTTTGGGGTAGTCGGCCGCGACCGATGAAGGTGGCGTCGGCTCCGAGGGCTGTTGCCACGGGTAACATAAAACGCAATGTGGAGCCACTCTCTCCGCAATCAAGTGTGGCACTCTTTGTCGCCGATGCTATGGGGCATACCGTAAAAATGCCGTTTTCGTATGTGATTCGTGCGCCCAACGCATTCAGACACTCCGCCGTACGTTCTATGTCGTCATTCAGTGCCTGACACTCTATTCGGCTCTCTTTGTCGGCCAATGCGGCACATATCAACAGACGATGAGTCTGTGATTTGGATTCGGGGATTTTCACCTCGCCACCGACCGTGCCGTTTATTCTGATGTTCATAACTCTATCTCTTTGAGTAATTTCAGCAGGTTTTCACATGCCGTTTTGTGTAAAATGCACTTGCCTATTCTTTCCGGAATGACTAGTGTGATCTGGCCGCCGCTTCGTTTTTTGTCCGACAGGGCTACTTCATAAATCTCTTCGGCGGAGTAGGGGCATGACAAATCGAATCCGTATCTCTCCAACACCTCTTTTATCGCTGCCGAACAATCCTCCATTCCGAGCACGGCTCCAATGCGTGCCGCTATGAGCATACCTTTCGCAACGGCACTTCCGTGGGTGATGGTGAAGTCGCTCAGCAACTCAATGGCATGACCTATCGTGTGGCCAAAGTTGAGCAACTGGCGTTGTCCCGTATCAAACTCGTCGGCTTCCACAATATCGCGTTTTATCTCCACGCAACGAGCCACAATGGCGTTTATATCTTCTGTTTGTGATTTCAGTTTATCGAACAACTCGCGGTCGGCTATTACACCGTATTTTATCACTTCGGCATAACCGTCACGCATTACGTTTGTGTCAAGAGATTTCAGCATGTCGGTGTCGCAACAAACCAACGAAGGCTGATGAAAGGCGCCCATGAGGTTTTTACCTGCCGCTATGTCTATTGCCGTTTTGCCTCCCACCGAACTGTCCACCGCTGCCAGCAGGGTGGTGGGTATCTGAACGAACTTTATCCCGCGCAGATATACTGCCGCCGCAAAGCCGGCCATGTCTCCGACAACACCTCCGCCAAGAGCTATTACGGCATCTTTGCGTGTCAGTTTGTGTTCGGCCATGAAGTTGATGAACTCCATCAGATTGGTGCTGTTTTTGCTCTCCTCGCCGTTGGCAATGACAAATTTCACCGTATCGTAGCCTCCTTCATTCAGCAGAGTTTCAATTTTTTTGCCATACAGACCGTCCACTTTGTCATCGGTCAGAATAGCCAAACGGCAAGAGCCCAAAACGTTTTTGAGCAGCGGTGCAATCTCTTTCGCGATGCCGTTTCCCAATACGATGTCATATTTGACAGAGGCGTTTACTGCTATGGTTTTGTGTGGTGTCATAATGTGTCTTCGGCTTTCTCGCACATCTCTTTGGCTATGCGACCTTGGCGCAGGATTTCGCGCAACGTGTCGGCGTCGTCATTCTCGATGGCGGTTTTGTATTGTTCCAGATTTTTTATCAATATATCTATTTCGTCCACCAGAAACTCTTTGTTTTCGATGAATAGCTCGGTCCACATGTTTTCGTTCAGCCATGCCACACGGGTCAGGTCGCGGAAACTGCCTGCACTGTAACCTTTGTGGCGTTGTGCCGACGGACTTTTAACAAAGGCATTGGATACCACGTGAGCCATCTGTGAGGTGAAAGCAATCATCTGATCGTGATCTTCGGCCGTGGTGAAAACTATGCGTTTGAGGTCCATTGCGGCCAGCATATGTTTTATGTGGTCGTAGAGTTCTATGTCGTCAAATCGTGGAGGCACGATAATCATGGATGCTCCCGAGAACATTGAGGCTCGCGAATATTTGTAGCCCGAGAATTTGGTGCCGGCCATCGGATGACCTCCCACGAAGGTGAATCCGTACTTTTCGGCCAGTGCAAATCCCTCCTTGCACACATCGCGCTTTGTACCGCAATCGTCTATTACCATGCAATCTCGATCAAACCTTGCGGCATTCTGTTTCAGGAATTCTATTGCGGCTTTGGGGTAGGTGGCAATGTGGATGAGATTACAGGATTTCATTGCTTCTTCGTCGAGTATGCCGTCCAAAACATTCGAAAGGCAGGCAAAACCAAGTATAGATTTGTCTGTGTCGAATCCCAGGACCGTATGTCCTGCGTTTTTGTATGCTTTTGCTATCGAACCACCTATGAGTCCAAGACCTACTACTCCTACCTTCATCGTGATTGTGTTTTTAGTTCTCGTTCAGGATTGCTCTTACCGACATGATTTTTTTGAATACGTCATCGAAGAGTTCGGGAGTCAATGATTGTGCTCCGTCGCACAATGCGTGTACGGGGTCGTTGTGAACCTCTATTATAAGACCGTCACAGCCTGCTGCCGTAGCCGCCATGGCCATCGGGCGTACCAGACGCGATTTGCCCGTTGCATGACTCGGATCAACTATTATGGGCAGGTGCGACAACTCTTTGAGCATGGGAACTGCCGCCAAATCAAGTACGTTGCGCGTATAGGCCTGATCATAACTGCGAATGCCTCTTTCACACAGGATGACATTCTCGTTTCCCTCCGACATGATATATTCGGCACTCATCAACAACTCTTTCAGCGTGTTGGCAAGACCTCGTTTGAGCAATATGGGGGTTTTCAGACGGCCCAGTTCTTTGAGCAATTCAAAGTTCTGCATATTGCGGGCACCTACCTGAATCAAATCCACGTCATGGAACATCTCCAAGTGGGCGGCACTCATGATTTCGGTTACGATCGGAAGACCTGTCTCTTTGCGTGCTAAACGCAACAAGTCGAGTCCTTCTCCGTGCAATCCTTGGAAATCGTAGGGCGAGGTGCGGGGTTTGAATGCGCCTCCTCGGAGCAGAGTTGCTCCTGATGCCTTCACTGCTTTTGCAACAGCTATGATCTGCTCCTCTGATTCCACCGAGCAAGGACCGGCAATGACTGCAAAGTGTCCGCCTCCGATTTTAACCTTGTTTTCGCCTATGCCAACCTCTACAACCGTGTCTGTCGGATGGAAACGGCGATTGGCATATTTGAACGGCTCGCTGATGCGTGTCACACTTTCTATTATTTCCAATCCACACAAAAGATCAATGTCGATCTTGCTGGTATCTCCAATCAGACCTATGATGGTCTGATATTTACCTTCCGATACATGGGGATCAAGACCTTGCGCTTTAAGCCAATTGAGCAGATTGTTTTTTTGCGATTCGGTTACTCCGCTTTTTAATATTGCAATCATGTTTGTTTATAATTTTGGTTTAACTTATCGGTTTATTCGCGATGACCTTTTTGTACAAAAAAACCCGAATCCAAAGACCCGGGTTTTCGTAACATATATGCATTACTTATCGCCCGGCTTGTGAGCAGGTAAAAAAGTAATAAAAGTATGCGTTGTTCAAATTCGTGTTCATCGTGATGCAAATATAGATAAAAAATATTTTTGTACAATAGTAAAAGCTGTTTTTTTGACCATCAGGGCGCTTTTTTTACAGAAGAGCAGTTAGGGGAATGGTTGCGGAAAGTGGCAGTGCCGGTATGCGTTTCACAAGATGATTTGATTAAAAAAAGGCGAGTCGGATTCCGACTCGCCTTGGGAAGTTTTAAGGTATTTAAGTTATTGAAGAAGTTTTTGCTTTTGGCCTGTTTCGTGTGTTAACATAACCAATTGATACAAAATTAAGAAAGGATTTTTAAAAAACAAACTATTTTGTAGAAAATATCCATTTTTTGTGTGTTTGGATAAAAGCCTTAAAAAGTAAAAAATCGTTAATAAAAATATGTATGTTTCATGTTGGCTATTAACTAAAAAATGTTATATTTGTTCCAATGTTTTAAAGTTATGTGAGGTTTATCACGAAAAAAGTCAATTCTAAAAATCAAAATATAAATTTATTATGAAGAAAATTTTAATATCTGTTTTGTCCTCTGTTGCATTGCTGATTTCTTGCAGTCAGGAGCAGGTATTGACTCTTTCCGGGCTTGATTCTCAGAAGTTTGTGACTGAGGTGAATGGTGCTCAGACGGGTTTGTATACTATTACCAATGCCAATGGCATGGAGGTTTGCATTACCAATTTCGGTGGTCGTGTGGTTTCTATCATGGCTCCCGATAAGGATGGAAATATGCTTGATGTTGTTTTGGGCTTTGACAATGTTCAGAGTTATATTGATGTTCCGTCTGATTTTGGAGCATCAATCGGTCGCTATGCCAACCGTATCAATGACGGAAAATTCACTCTTGACGGAGTGGAGTATGCGCTGCCGACCAATAATTTCGGCCACACTTTACATGGAGGTCCCGCAGGATGGCAGTATCAGGTTTATGAGGTGGAGGAGGTTACTCCTAATTCGATTGTGTTGGTGCGCAACTCTCCCGATGGCGATGAGAATTTCCCCGGCAATGTGGTTGCAACGGTGACTTACACACTGACGGATGATAACAAATTGGATATTGCCTATGAGGCGGAGACCGATAAACCGACCATTATCAATATGACTCACCATTCGTATTTCAATCTTAATGGTGATCCGAAGAATAATATCCTTGATAATATTCTGTGGCTTAATGCCGACAATTACACTCCGGTGGACAGTACTTACATGATCACCGGTGAGATTCTTCCTGTGGCAGGAACACCGATGGATTTTACGTCACCCAAAGCGGTTGGCGCGGAAATTGAGGATTTTGATTTCGAGCAACTTAAAAACGGAAACGGATATGATCATAACTGGGTGCTGAATACGGCCGGCGATATCTCGCAGGTGGCTGCAGAACTCTATTCTCCCAATACGGGTATCGTGGTGAGAGTGTATACCGACGAGCCGGGAATCCAGTTCTATTCTGGTAATTTCCTCGAAGGCAATGCGATAGGTAAGAAGGGTATAGCATACGGTCAGCGCAGTGCGGTGTGCTTGGAGACCCAGCACTATCCCGATTCGCCCAATAAGCCCGAGTGGCCGTCAGTGGTGTTGCGTCCGGGCGAAACATATACGAGCCGTTGCATTTATGAGTTTGCAACAAAGTAGGGAAACAAACTAACTAAATAACAAAAGTATCACTAATAATAATTAAAACTATTAAAGAATGAACGCAGGATTTCAAGTGTGGGATTGGCTGATATTCGCCGTCTACGCCATCGTTGTCGTTGGTTTGGGATTGTGGATTTCTCGTCCCAAAAAAGGAGAGGAAAAAGACTCTCAGGATTATTTCTTGGCAGGTCGTACGTTGCCTTGGTGGGCTATCGGAGCATCGCTTATCGCTGCCAATATTTCGGCCGAGCAGTTTATCGGAATGTCGGGTTCGGGTTTCAGAATCGGTATCGGTATTGCTGCTTATGAGTGGATTGCTGCTCTGACGCTGATTATTGTGGCAAAATATCTGTTGCCCATCATGATTGACAAGAAGATTTACACAATGCCTCAGCTGCTCGATGAGCGTTACAATAAGGGCGTAAGTTTGGCATTCTCTATTTTCTGGTTGCTTATTTACCTCTTCGTTAACCTTACTTCGGTTGCATGGTTGGGTGCATTGGCAATGGAGCAGGTGCTGGGAATTCCCGTTATGTGGGGCGTAGTCGGTCTGTTCGTGTTTGCCGGAATATATTCAATCTATGGCGGTTTGAAGTCGGTTGCATGGACTGACGTTATTCAGGTTGTGTTCTTGGTGTGTGGTGGTCTTATCACAGCATACTTCGCAATCAAGGCGGCAGACCCCAATACGATGAATGTTATTGACGGAAGCTTTGTTGAGGGTATCAAGAATGTGTTTAATTCGGTAAAAAGCAACGGTTTGGTAGAGCCTGGTCAGGTGGACAGACACCTCAATATGGTTGTGCCTGACAATACTATTGTTACGGATGCCGCAACTGGAAAATCGTTTAATGTATTTATGGACCTTCCCGGTCTGGCTCTTATCTTTGGTGCTATTTGGATTACGAACCTCGGTTACTGGGGATTCAACCAGTATATTATCCAGAAAGGTTTGGCAGCCAAGAACCTCCACGAGGCTAAGAAAGGTTTGATCTTCGCCGGTTATTTGAAACTTTTGATCCCCGTTATCGTTGTTATTCCGGGTATCACTGCATATGTGCTGTTTAATAATCAGGATATGTTGGCGGCAGGTCTTAACGGTGAGATTACCAAGGCTGACGATGCTTATCCCTGGTTGTTGAGCAACTTTGCTCCCGTAGGTATCAAGGGTGTCGCTTTTGCGGCATTGGTAGCGGCTATCGTATCTTCATTGGCAAGTATGTTGAACAGTACGTCAACCATCTTCACAATGGATATATATAAGAAATATATAAATATAGGTGCATCAGAGAAGAAACTTGTAAATGTGGGTCGAATCACCGCGTTGATCGCATTGGCTATCGCCTTGGTTGCTGTTAAACCTCTGTTGGGTGGTCTGGATCAGGCGTTCCAATACATTCAGGAGTATACGGGATATATTTATCCGGGTGTTTGTGTGGTATTTACCATGGCGCTTATCTGGAAGAAAGCGACCAACAAGGCGGCTCTGTGGACAGCTATCGCAACCATCCCCGTGGGTGTTGCATTCAAATTTATGTTCCCCGATATGGGCTTCCTTTTGAGAAACGGATATGTATTTATCGTATTGGTTCTCATCGCAATCATTATCTCTGAGTTGGATAAGAGTCATAGAGTTAAAGATGATAGCGAGATCCGCCTGAAAGATAAGGGCGCTTTGAAGGCAAGCTATATCCTCGGCGCGTTGACAGTGATCTGCATCGTTTTGGGTCTTATCTTCTCTAAACCTTTGAAAGACTATGCATTTGAGGCCATATTTACAATGGCTGCAATGTTGGGCTTTATTGCCTATATTCTCTATACCAACACCAAGTCGCCTATGAAAGACGAGAAAGCATACGAGAACTCTAATGACTTGTTCAAATTCAACGGAGGTCTGGTGCTTGGTGCATTGGGTATAGTTGTTATTATGATCGTTACTTACGCAATCTTCTGGTAGGAAGAGAGTAATAAGAGTGTCTTGATATGTTGGAGGCATTAAAAGAACGAGTTTTCAAGGCAAACCTCGATTTGGTGCGCCACGGACTTGTAATATTTACATGGGGTAACGTATCGGCAATCGACCGCGCGACGGGCTTGGTGGTAATCAAGCCCAGCGGCGTGTCGTATGATGCGATGAAGGCGGAGGATATGGTTGTCGTCGATTTGGATGGCAATGTTGTTGAGGGAGAGTTGAATCCCTCGTCGGATACTCCCACCCATCTGGTGCTGTATAAGGCTTTCCCCGAGATAGGCGGTATTGTGCATACCCATTCGACTTATGCTACGGCATGGGCGCAGGCGGGTGTGGATCTGCCCAATATCGGAACCACTCATGCCGATTATTTCCATAAAGCGATTCCCTGTACGGCCGACATGACCGAACAGGAGGTCAATGGCGCGTATGAGTTGGAGACGGGTAATGTGATTGTGAAACGTTTTGCCGGTATGAATGCCATGCATACTCCCGGCGTGTTGGTGAAGAATCACGGTCCGTTCTCGTGGGGAAAGGATGCGGATGATGCGGTACACAATGCGGTGGTTATGGAGCAGGTGGCCAAGATGGCGTTTGTGGCCTATTCGGTAAATCCGAAACTGACCATGAACAAGTGGTTGGTGGAAAAACATTTCTCACGCAAACACGGCCCCAACGCATATTACGGTCAAAAAAAGAAGTGATTTAAAAACCTTAAAACTGAAACAATTATGGCTTTTGAGAATTTTGAAGTATGGTTTATTACCGGTGCCCAGTTGTTGTATGGAGGTGACGCGGTTGTAGCGGTGGATGGACATTCCAACGAGATGGTAAACGGCATGAATGCGGCAGGTATATTGCCCGTGAAGGTGGTTTATAAAGGTACGGTCAATTCGGCCGCAGAGATAACTGCAGCATTCAAGGCAGCTGATAATGACGAGAAATGTATAGGTGTCATTACCTGGATGCATACGTTCTCGCCTGCGAAGATGTGGATTCACGGCTTGCAGAATTTCAAGAAGCCGTTACTGCATTTCCATACCCAGTTTAATAAAGAGATTCCTTGGGATGAGATAGATATGGACTTCATGAATCTGAACCAGAGTGCACATGGTGACCGTGAGTTCGGACATATCGTGAGCCGTATGCGTCGTCCCCGCAAGGTGGTAGTCGGTCATTGGCAGGACAAAGATGCGCTGAAAAAGATTGCTGTCTGGATGCGAGTTGCTGCGGCTTGGGCCGATGCGCAGGATATGCGAATCATTCGTTTCGGCGATAATATGAACAATGTTGCCGTTACGGATGGCGATAAGGTGGAGGCCGAGATGAGATTGGGTTATCATGTGGATGAATTCCCGATTGCCGATTTGGTTGCATATCAAGATAAGGTTACCGATGAGGATGTTGCCGAGTTGGTGGCTGTGTATGAACAGGAGTATAAACTGGCAGAAGATTGTCAGGAGGGCGGAGCAAACAGAGGTCAGGTACTCAATGCTGCTCGCGAAGAGATTGCCTTGCGTCGTTTCTTGCAGGATAAGGGAGCAAAGGCATTTACTACCAATTTTGACGAATTGGCAGGAATGGATCAGTTGCCCGGTTTGGCTTGTCAGCGCTTGATGGCCGAAGGTTATGGCTTTGGAGCCGAGGGCGACTGGAAGACTGCGGCATTGGTTCGTACAATGTGGTTTATGGGTCAGGGCTTGCCGAAGGGTTGCTCTTTCTTGGAGGACTACACGCTGAATTTCAATGGTAGCAAGAGCTCTATTTTGCAGGCCCATATGTTGGAGGTATGTCCTCTGATTGCGGAGGATAAACCGCTGTTGAGTGTTCATCCGTTGGGAATTGGCGGCAAGAACGATCCGGCTCGTTTGATTTTCACGTCAAAGACGGGTGAGGGTGTGGCTGCCACTATTGTGGATATGGGCAATCGATTCCGCATGATTGTCAATGTGGTGGATTGTATCAAACCCAAGAAATTGCCCAAGCTGCCTGTGGCATCGGCGCTATGGATTCCGCAACCTAATTTGGAGGTGGGAGCCGCTGCGTGGATTTTGGCAGGTGGAACCCATCATACAAGTTTCTCTTACGACCTAACGGTTGAGTATTTGGCCGACTATGCCGAGATTGCAGGCATAGAGATGGTGGTTATTGACGAGAATACAACCATTGACGGTTTCAAGAAAGAACTGCGTCTGAACGAAGTTTATTATTACATCAATAAAGCGCTGAATTAGAGCTATGAATAACTATGTTATTGGACTCGATTATGGTAGTGATTCAGCTCGTGCGGTAGTTGTGGATGCGTCGGATGGTAAGGTTCTGGCGACATCTGTGAAATACTATCCGCGTTGGAAAGAGGGTAAGTATTGCGACCCCGGGGAGAATCGCTATCGTCAGCATCCGTTGGATTACATCGAGGTGTTGGAGCAGAGTGTCAAGGAGGCTTTGTCACAACTGCCTGCCGAGGTGGCTGCCAACGTTAAGGGTATTGCTTTTGATACGACGGGAAGTACCCCCGCTTTTACGGATGAGAACGGCGTGCCGTTGGCATTGAAACCCGAATTTGCGGAAAATCCCAATGCGATGTTTGTACTTTGGAAAGATCATACGGCTGTTAAGGAGGCCGATGAAATTAATAAGTTGTGCAAACGCTGGGAGGTGGATTATTCGGCTTATGAGGGCGGAATATACTCTTCGGAGTGGTTCTGGGCCAAGGTATTGCATATTTTGCGCGAGGATGAGCAGGTGCGAAACGCAGCCTATTCGGTTGTGGAACATTGCGAGTGGTTGCCTGCGTTGCTGACGGGAGTGAATAGGTCTTCGGATATTGTTCGTAGCCGTTGTGCAGAGGGTCATAAGGCGATGTGGCATGCCAAGTGGGGCGGACTGCCCGAGGAGAAATTCTTGGTAGAGCTCGACCCGTTGTTGGGAGGCCTTAGAGATCGTCTGTTTGAGGTTACCGAAACGGCAGACAAGCCGGTCGGTAAACTGACACAGGAGTGGGCCGACAGGCTGGGACTCACGACTGATGTGGTGGTCGCAGGAGGTGCTTTTGACTGTCATATGGGTGCGGTTGGAGCAGGAGTGGTTCCCCATACGTTGGTGCGTATTATCGGAACATCTACGTGCGATGTGATGGTTGCCGATTATGACGAAATTGGCAGTAATCTGATTCGCGGTATCTGTGGCCAGGTCGATGGCTCGGTTATCCCCGGCATGGTGGGATTGGAGGCCGGTCAATCGGCTTTCGGAGATGTTTATGCATGGTTTAGACGTATACTTGAATATCCTCTTAGGAAACTTGCAGCGGGCGTTTTGAGTGACGAGCAGGTGGAGCAGATGTGCGATAAGATAATTCCGGCTTTGACCGAGGATGCAGAGAAGATTCCCGTCTCGGAGAGTGGGGTCGTTGCTGTGGACTGGATGAACGGACGTCGCACTCCCGATGCCGACCAGAGGCTCAAAGGTGCTATAACGGGCATTACTCTCGGAACAACTGCGCCTATGATATTCAAGGCTCTGGTGGAGGCGACAGCCTTTGGCTCGCGTGCCATTATGGAACGATTCATAGATGAGGGCGTTAAGATTGATACGGTTATCGGTATCGGTGGAATTGCACTGAAATCGCCTTTTGTTATGCAAACGTTGAGTGATGTGATGAATGTACCCATCAAGGTGTGCAGAACAGATCAGGCTTGCGCATTGGGTGCGGCAATGTTTGCGGCAACCGCGGCAGGATTGTTCGGCAGGGTGGAGGATGCTCAGAAGAGCATGTCGTCAGGTTTTGCAAAGACCTATTTCCCTGACTCTGATCGTGCGGCAGAGTATAACGCGATTTATGAAAAGTACAAAAAACTGGGTCGATTTTGTGAGTTATCAGTTCACGAAGCATAAAAACAGATGAGTAAAAAAGCCACTCCGTAAAAAAAGGAGTGGCTTTTTTTGTTTATGGCCCAAAGATGTGGCAAAAGATGAAAAAAGGGTGAATTTTATTGTTGAAAACCGGATAGTTTTTCGTATCTTTGTATGTTAAAAGTATCCAATCGCGAAGAGGGTGGATGGATACATAAAAAGTAATAGTTTAATTGTCTAAAATATAGTTATTTTAAAACCGAAAAAATTATGGCTACTGTTGTAATCATGCCCAAGCAGGGTCAGTCTGTTGAGAGTTGTATCTTGACAGAGTTTAAGAAGAAAAAAGGTGACAAGGTTGT
>JAGBHS010000130.1 GCA_017935385.1 Tidjanibacter sp. | reverse complement strand
TCGGGGTTGTACCACATGCGTACCTCGGTGCCGGGGAACTCGTTGGTATTGACGAAGAGGGCAAGGTTGCGACGGTCGGTGAGGAAGGCGAACGAAGAGGGCATGTCGGGACACTTGTCGAGATAGCCGCTTACCTGCACGTCGATGACGGGGATTCCACGATAGAGCAGTGAGTCGCGACCGGCCTGCTTGGCCATATAGGCGGCGTCGAGCAGTACGTTGTCAAGGCTGTCTTCGTAGGCATTGTAAATGTCAGAGGTGACGAAATAGGCCAGCTGACCCTCCGATTTGAGCTCTTTCAACTGCTCCGAAGCGTTCTCCCAAAGGGTTTTTAACAGTTTCTCTTCCCAACCGGTGTCGGCTTTTGAGAATTTGTGCGAAACAATTTCCGAATCGCTTTCGGCAGCATCGGCTACGATACGCTTGATGAAACCGTCGAACGTGTTGAGTGTGTCTGCACGAGAGGTGTCGCCCAACCACATGGTGGCACGAATACTCTCGGCAATGGATTCGCGGAAGAGCTGGGTTTCGGCAGCCTCCAACTCGGTGCCGCTCAGGTCGTCCATGTTTACTTCGGGACTGTTGGTGATGAGCTCATAGACGAACGAGAAGTAGTCGTCGGCCGAATAACCGATCTCGGCTTTCACTTTGTGCATTGCTACGTCTTTCTGATATTTGGTGGCGGGAGCTCCTCCTTTCCAACCGCTTGCGGAGTACTGCTGCAAGATGTCGCCAGAACGTTTCCAGAAGTGCAACTTGGCGGGTACGGAGGTGTTGTACATGATTTTGATGCCGAGCTCCTCGGCGCTTTTACCCGTCAGCATGGGGCGGAAGAAGATGGTGTCGAGATCTTTGCCTGAATAGGTCTTTACGTTTTCAATTTTTCCCATTTTGTTACTGTTTTTTTAAGATTGTTTATATTGTTTGTTGTTGAGGGCGACGGAGAATCCCGCAGACGATGTCTGCATGGTCTTGTGTTTTTTGCCGCCTCGGGTTTGGTTATTGTGTGAGTCCGTTGCGGATGTTGTAGGCGTCGGCCTCATAGGCGGCAGAGTTGCCGGTTCGTGAGCCTTCGCAGATGGAGGGATCTTCGGTTTGGCAGACCTCCGTTTTGCGTGCCGTATGAAATGCGGTGTTGTTGTTAGTTATGCGTTCTATGCGATCCGACAGGCACTCTATCTCATGCGGATAGGAGATGAAGGGTGCTGGTGTCGTTTCGGTTGAGAAACCCAATTTTTCGAGCAATGCATTCCAGTGTTCGGTAAGTTTTGCCATGATGCCGTTTGCGTGTCCGGGGAGTGGCGGCAGGTTGAGTTGTTTGAGTTCGTCGGCTGCCGAATTGGATATCGGTGCTGCCTCTATGATACGATCCGCCAGCCCTGCCGCCACGCACTCCTCGGGAGATAACCAGCGTCCTTTGCCGTTGTTCTCGTTCATGAGTTTGAGGAACGACTCGGCTTTCAGACCCGAACGAGAGGCGTAAATCTCCGCAATGCGACGATCGGTCTGTTCGAGCAGTTCTTTGGTTTGGATGACGGTGCGGGCATTGCCTTCGCAGTAACTCTCGCTGCAATGAATCAGGTAGAGGGCATTGGCCGAAATCTCTCGTCGTCCGCTGTCGGCGGCTTGTGCGATTATTGTGGCGGCCGAGGCTACATAGCCATAGCAACGTGTGGTGACGGGGCGGTCGAGAGATAACAGTGCTTCATATATCAGCAGGGCATCGTTCACATTTCCTCCCGTAGAACGTATGTTGACCACAATGTCGGAGATATCTGCCGTGCGTAGTTGTTGCAGGGCACGTTCCAGTTCGGCGTAGGTACCCACCGTGCCATTTTCGTTCTCAAAACCTATGACGCCCTCTATGTCGATGTAGGCAGTGCGGGTTTGGTTGGTGATGTTGATTTTTGTTTTCATTTCGTGTGATTACTGTTTGTAATAATAGATGTACTTTCTCACGTTCTCGTAGCTGCAACAGAACTTCTCGGCCGCCACATACATGGCATCTATCTTGGTGGAGCCTTTTTTCACCAGTTCATCAACAAAATCCTGCACCAACAGTGCGCGACAGCGTTTCTGGTCCAGCAGATTGCGACTGACGAGTGACTCCATGAGTTGTTCGGCGGTGAGGGTGGTTTGCGGTGGGCAGAGTTTTTCGATCAACATTCTGTCATAAGCGGTCAAAGTGTTTGTCATGATTGTTTCATTTTTTTGTGGTGAATGGTTAGAAAGAGGCTTGCTCGACGACTGCTTTAACGGCATTCTGTGTGGCGGTTATCTCCGATTCGAGTACATAGACCTTGATCTCGGGCAGAGCCTCGCGCAGCGCCTCTACGATGATGTTTTTGAGCCATGTGCCATTGTCGGCGGTCAGGGCAGATTGTTGTTCATTCATGTTTTTGTTCCTTTTCTTGTCAATCCGTTATGTGTGTTTTGTTTTTGTTTGGGTGTCTATCCCATTGAGATGAAGATGCATCTTGTCGAATCGGCCTCGGGATTGTACTCGCATATCTCTTCAAGACGGTAGATGCTCTTCTCGCCATCTATGTCGAGTAGGAAGGCGGCTCTGAAATCACATCCCGTTGTTCCGGTGGGGACCACTATTGACTCCACCTCCTCAGGGAATAGGCGCAATGAGAGAGTTACCTGTCGTGAGTTGTTGTATAGTGTCATGTTGTCGTCCCAGTAGGAGTGTAAACCCGTGATTCCGTCACGATCCTCAA
Organism: Tidjanibacter sp.; assembly: GCA_017935385.1. Classification (GTDB taxonomy): domain Bacteria; phylum Bacteroidota; class Bacteroidia; order Bacteroidales; family Rikenellaceae; genus Tidjanibacter. The sequence goes on along the minus strand of JAGBHS010000130.1, from coordinate 16,962 downwards.
AGCAGAGAGTGAAAGGCTCGCAGAATTGCTCTGCTGTGTTGTGGAATGCCGCAAAGGGATATTCGGCTCCCGAGACGGGATAGTTCCACTCTTCGCCTTGCGGGAGGGCGACCATTCCCATGTAGCGCACTATGCGGGGCGTAAAGTTCAAATTGTCGGTGTCGTTTAGCGAACTGTCCGTTGTCTGGATGAGTAGTGCCGATGGCGCCGCCGAGGTGCACAGGTCGGTGCTGATTGAGGGAGCAAACAGAAGATTCTCATTTATGGTGTCGCTGTCAGAGGCAAAAAGATTCTCTATTTGCGCACTCCACGAACCGAAATCGTCATCATGATCGGAATTGTATTCGGCAACAGCCAAATCGCCCGTACGGTATCTCCAAATCATGTTTCTGGACAGATTGTCGCCCAACTCGCTGCACAATATCGGTTTTGAGTGGTCGATGCGGGCACTCCAATCCACCAGGTGGGAGGTGTAGAAGTCCTGGCGCGGTTCGATGTATACGGTGCGGGTCAGATTGTCGGTGTAGAAACAGAGGTTGAACATCTGTTTGACGGCATTTATCAATGTCAGTCGGCTGCAATCATAACAAGTCACCTGCGAAAACGAAAGCGTTGCACCCTCTGTCGGATGGGGATTGAAGACGGGGCGTACGGTGGTGTCGCTTTTGAGTGTCAGTGTCATGCCTTCCGAGGCACCACCAAATCTTATCGAGTGAAACTCCTTGGGCGCTGAGGGAGTGATACGTTCCACCTTACCTTGTAACTTCACCTCTATCTCTTTTTGTCCTGTTTCGGTTACCCAACCTTCATAGAGCATCCAGTCCGATGGGCTCTGGATGACGTTGTTGCCAACCACCTCCCACAGGGTGAGGTTTACCATAGGGTTGTCGCCGGAGTAGGAGATAAGCTTTGTTCGATCCGAGAACTCGGCAATCGTGCGTGTGGTCACATCTGCGGGTTGCAGATTGTTCAGATCGGCATTGGGATTGGTCACCTCGTCGGCAGTCAGACGATAAGTTGTTAATTTCATGTAATCAGCGATTACGATGCGATAACTCTTGTTGCACTCAAATTTGTCGCGCATGTCTTCAAACTCGTTAACAATGGTGAACTTGCGTACATCATCATAATTCAGGATGATGGTATTGAAACCTGCCAGTTCGTTGCGTGACAGAATGCGATAATCGGTCACATACTTTATGTTGTATTCAAAACTTGCCGACACCTCGCGCAGCGGGCGGAATATGACACCTTGTCCCTCGGTTGTGAAACAACCGCCATGGTTGTAGAAACGACCATTGTTGTCGTCGGCTGTTTCCACAATGTTGCCCACCGTGTTGTAATTTGTATACGGGCTGGCATAGACAATGCCGAGTGAGTCGGCTTGTGCCGATACGTCAGAAAGGCGGCCTGCCTTGAAGTCCATGGCGTTACGCATTGCAGCCACATCACGGGTGGGATACAATCCGCTGATATAGAGTGACTCAAAGAGGGGGGATGAGAGGAATTTCGAGTCCACTTTGTAACCCGCCTCCGCAAAGGTACTGTGGATGATGGATTTGAGGTGGAGGAACGGATGGTAGTCGCTGGTTGATAGTATGCGTGTGGTTGGCATCATGCCCACACTGCTGTTGTGCAGACTGTATCGTTCTCTTTGTACGGGTAAGAAACGTACGGCCTGGTCGGGTGCAGTCCAGCTGTCGTGAATCGTAGCGGCCGAGAGTGTGGTCGAGTAGTCGGGGAAAAGCGAAGAGAGTTTGTGTGTAGAGGCGTGCGAAGCCCATGTCTTGTTGCCGCCGATGATGTTGAACTTGTAGTATCCGCCATCGTTCAGTTTACACTCCGAGAGCATCATCATTCCGTCTATGATAGTGAAACCGTCGCACTCCACACGAGCCATGTGACGTGCGGCATTGAATCGGTTTCTACTGTGCAGCTGTTCGCAATCGCCCATCAGTTCTCGGTTGAGAGGTGTCGCAGGAATGACAATACTGCGCGAATATCCCGTCTTACCCTTTTCGAGTGAGGTTACCGAGGCGGTGGATAGCGATATGGCGATGGAAGAAGATAGGTCGAAGTCGGCCGGTCGGTTGTCGATGTAGAGTGTTGTCATGATGTCAGAATTGCTGGTGGTTCTTCGGTTTTGCAATGCGTAGTTCCACTTTTGGGGTAGTGAGTTGCTGTGAGGAGAGGGTTATCTTGTCGGTCGTGATGTCGGCCAAGAGGTGGCTTTTGTTGCGACAGATGAATACTTTCGGCGATCCCGCAAGTTCCGCAAGAGCTTCCATTTCCTTTTCGGCCATAGGCTTGCAGAGGATTGTCAGATGCTCTTCGGCTGCTGAGTGAAGGGTGCGGTGTCCGTTTTGTGATATCATGCGCCCTTTTGATATGCGACTCTCGCGAGAGTGCAGCACGGTAAAGGTGTGGTAGTCGAACGCCCCCGATGTGTTGAGCCAGCATAGGCGTACGGAGTTGGTTGCAGCCTTGCCGATTCGGTATTTTACGACCATTCGTTTTGTGCCATTTGCGAGAATTGAGATTTCAAAACTCTCCACCGAGTCGGGCTCCTGCGAGTGGGCGAGGATAGTGTCGGTGTCAAACGTAAACACAACCATACGGGGTGTATTGATGGTCAGTTGGTCGGCGGTGAAGGTCTCAACGGTTGTTCCCTGCATCGCAATTTCCGCAATCAGCTCGCCTTCTTCGGCCAGAAAGGCTAGTTCGTCATCCTCGCCCGACCTGATTGTTCTCTCTGCTGAGCGGGAAGAGAGCAGTTGGTACGGAGTTGTTTTTGTCATTGCGGCGGTGAAGATTGTTTGCTCCGACTCCGTTGCATTCACTCTGATGTGGGCCTTGATGCAGCGTCCTTCGGGAAATACGAAACGGCACGAAGCGGGTGTGACGGGTTGCGGATTCAACCTGCGTCGCAGATAGTTCGAGATGTTTATCACCACCTCCTCTGCTCCTGCAAAGCGTTTCACACCCAGCACGGTGTTGGAATTACTCTCTATGGTCTCAATGTCGATGAAAGCAGAGTCCTGTGTCCCGCCTATGGAGTAAAGACAGGGCGTGAATGCAGATGAGTAATTTTCGGGCGCTGTTTTGATGTTGATGCTCATGATTGGTTTTGTGTTTTAGATGCAGTAATAGGTTTCTATGTCAAACTCGACATCGGCCGAGATGTCGCCGCTTTTTGTGGCAAAAGTGGCGGAGGGAGTACACTTGAAGTTGTCGACCGTAATGATGTTGGAGTGGTCGGCGAGGGAGTGGTATAGCGCCAGGGCGTCGGACTCTATGATTTGCCATAACGCCTCGTTGCTTATTCTCACGAACCCTCCGAGGGTTATGAATTTGAGTCGCACACGATAGGTGACGCGACAGTCGCGATGTCCGTGTACGGCGGTGATGCGTAGCGGATACATCCATAGTGCGGGGAAACTCGTCACTTCTCCGGCAATCTGAATCTCTGTGCCGGTGTGGAAGGAGTAACCGAGTTCTTCGGCGGCCTCTCGTATGGCCGATGTCATAAGTTCTCTTGTCATGTTTTTTTTCTTTTGTTGTTGGTATATGATATTTACGAAATACAGCGGGTTTTTATTATTCAATAATTGGATTAAAAATTCAAATCTTGAACAAATGTAATATATGGGAATTCGTTTGTCAATACCTTTTGTTGATTTTTTTGCACTAATCTCGAATTAAAGTGATATATTTGCGGCGTGGAAAGATTTGGTGCCGCTTGCAAACCACTTGAAACCTTTATTTTAGGGGTGTTCAGAAAAAAATTGCTAAAGATGCAATCTCAGATTTTTTTTGACAGTTGCTTTACGACTGTGCACCTATCATTCCATATTAATATTTGAAGTTATTGTAATATTTAGTGGATAAGTCGCATACCTATGTGTTGTGGTTTTGCGTTATCACGAATAAAAAAGGAGTTTTAATATGGCATATTTATTTACGTCAGAGTCGGTATCGGAAGGACATCCCGACAAGGTGAGTGACAGAATTTCGGATGCGATATTGGATGAGTTTCTGCGTCGCGATTCGGAGGCTAAGGTAGCATGTGAAACATTGTGTACCACAGGTTTGGTGGTTGTTGCGGGCGAGGTTCGTTCCAATGCTTATGTGGATGTGCAGGATACGGTGCGTCGCGTTATTTCGGACATCGGTTATACCAAGAGTGAGTATCAGTTCGATTCTCAGTCGTGCGGAGTATTGTCGGCCATTCACGAACAGTCGGCGGATATCCGTCGCGGAGTTGTTCGTGAGGAGGACGAGGAGCAGGGAGCAGGAGACCAGGGAATCATGTTCGGTTATGCGTGCAATGAGACGCGCGAGATGATGCCTGCGACCATTATTTTGGCTCATGTTATATTGAAGGAGTTGGCAGTGATTCGTCGTCAGGGCGAGGTGATGACCTACCTGCGTCCCGATTCAAAGAGTCAGGTGACGATTGAGTACGGCGACGACGGCAAACCCAAGCGTGTACATACCATTGTGGTGTCTACCCAGCACGACGAGTTTATTCTGCCCAATGCCGATATGGATGAGCAGCAGGCCGAGGCGGCTATGCAGGAGCAGATCAAACGTGATGTGCGTGATATCCTGATACCTCGTGTGAAGGTTCGTTTGCAGAATGCTCACGACAAGTTGGCCGATTTGATCGATGACGACTATATTCTGCATGTCAATCCTACGGGTAAATTCGTTATCGGAGGACCGCATGGAGATACCGGTTTGACGGGTCGTAAGATAATTGTGGATACTTATGGAGGTCATGGCGCCCATGGTGGCGGTGCTTTTTCGGGTAAAGATTCCTCGAAGGTGGACCGTTCGGCTGCTTATGCGGCGCGTCATATTGCCAAAAATATGGTGGGTGCGGGATTGGCCGACAAGGTGTTGGTACAGCTTTCGTATGCTATTGGTATTGCCCGTCCGTTGAGCGTGTTTATTGACACTTATCACACATCAAAGACTTCGTTGAGTGACGGTGAGTTGGCGAGGGAGATAGAGAAGATGTTCGACTTGCGTCCTGCCGCTATCGTGAAACGCTTCGGATTGAAGAATCCCATTTTTGAGGCAACCTCTTATTACGGCCACTTCGGCAAACGTCCCTATAAGGAGATGGTGACTTTCCACGAGGGCGACAAGACGGTTGAACGCGAAGTGGAGTTCTTCGGCTGGGAGGAGATGGACGAGGTGGAGACTCTCAAACAGTTGTTGAAATAGATGGAGAAATTTGTTGTGGCCAATGGTTGTGCGTTGCGCATTGCCGACACCGAGAAGGGAGATGCGGTGGTGCTGTTGTTGCATGGCTATTTGGAGGCATTGGATGTCTTTGACGAGTTTACATGGCAGTTGGCCGACCGTGTGAGGGTGGTGTCGTTGGATCTGCCCGGGCATGGTATCTCGGAGGTGAAAGGCGAGGTGCATGGCATGGAGTTTCTGGCCGATACGGCGGTTGCGGTGTTGGACCATTTGGGTGTTGATCGTGCTGTTGTGGTGGGTCACTCGATGGGCGGATATGTGGCATTGGAGATTCTGAATCGTCATCCGGAGAGGGTGGCAGGTTTGGTGATGTTGCATTCGCGTCCCGATGCCGATACGGAGGAGAAGCGAGCAGACCGTCTGCGCGAGATAGCTCTCATTGAGTCAGGCAAGAAGGATTTGCTGACCAAGACAGTACCGCAGCGATTGTTTGCGTCTCAGAATGTGCGTCGTTTCCGCGATGTGCAGGAGGAGATGGCGGAGCAGATCTACCTGACCGACGATGAGGGAATAACGGCTCTGTTGCGAGGCATGGGCGACCGCAAGGACCATAATGAGTTGTTACGCAGCAGCCAGATTCCCCAAATGTTTGTTTTCGGCCGCCATGATGAGATTATACCCGAGGAGAGAGCCCGGATGACCGAGGAGGCGCATCCGCAGGCGCAGACCGTATGGTTTGAGGAGAGTGGCCATGTTGCTTTTATAGAGGAGCAGGAACGTTGTACTGAGGTGGTGACGGAGTTCGCTTTCAGGGCGTTCGGCCTGCCAGCCGCAGAGGCATAGAAAAACAAAAAGGTCGGTGTTCTCGCACCGACCTTTTTGTTTCAAGATATTATATTGCAACATTCGGTTACTGTTGGAATTGCGAGCAACTGCCACAATTACCGGTGCAGTCATCAAACTGATTGCAGGGGTCGGGAGTTCCGTTTTTTGCACGGAATTGTGCGTCTATTTCGCGTTGTTGCTGTATGGCGCACTTGATGCCGCGTTTCTGCATCTCCTTGTTGGTGCTGATTTCGGAGTCGATGTTGTGCCCTTTGAATATGAGAGTCAACGACATACCCAGCATAAAGAATCCTACCACTCCGATAGCTACCAATATAACCAATAGTGTTGTGCTCATTTTTTATCTCCTTTACCTTTGTTGTGGCCTTTTGTTGCAGACCGTTAGTTTAAAACTTGGCTTGCACGCAAATATAACGAAAAAAAATTCTGTTTCGTATTTTCTGTCCGAGAACCGTAGTTGAGCTTACTCCTTGTGGCGGTGCTCGGTTGCACGCTGATATTCCACCACTTCTTTGGCGCGGTCGAGAGCCATGTAAATGTTGTCGCAGACGTTCTCGGGACCTACCAACAGATTGATTTTTGCCTTTTCGAGAGTGCGGCGAACCGTGGGATTGACTCCCGACAGGATGACCGTACAGTTGTTCTTATGTGACGATTTGATGAATATTTCAAGGTTGTGCAATCCGGTAGAGTCGATGAACGAAACTTTTCTCATGCGGGCGATACGTATTTTGGTGTCTTTGCCTACGGCACGCATGATTTCGTCAAACTTGTTGGCCACACCGAAGAAGAAGGGACCTTCAATCTCATAAACCTCCACGCCCTCGGGAATGTCGAGTACCTCATCCGAACTTTCACCATCCTGATGTACTTCCAACTGGTCGTGAATCACCGAGATGCTTGTTGTGGCCATGATACGGCGCATGAAGAGCAGTACGGCCAGCACGAGTCCCACCTCTATGGCGATGGTGAGGTCGAAGATTATGGTCAGCACCAGAGTTGTCACCAATACTGCCACGTCGGCTTTGGGATTAGACATCATCGAACGGATTGTGCGCCACTCGCTCATGTTGTATGATACCACTACCAACACTCCTGCCAGACAGGCCATCGGGATGTGTTTGGTCAGCGGTGCGAGGAACAACAGAATCAGCAACAATATTACGGCATGGATGATTCCCGCCATGGGGGTACGGCCGCCGTTGTTGATGTTGGTCATGGTACGTGCTATGGCTCCCGTCACGGGTATGCCGCCGAACAGAGGTACCACCATGTTGGCAACTCCCTGAGCCATCAGCTCGGTGTTTGAGTTGTGGCGATCTCCCGTCACACCATCGGCCACTGTTGCCGAGAGAAGCGACTCTATGGAGCCGAGGATGGCGATGGTGAAGGCCGAAGGAATCAACATGTTGATGGTTTCCATGTTCAGTGCGAAACCTTTGGGGGCGGGCAGCGATGCGTTTATTGTGAAACGGTCGCCGATGGTTTCTATGGCATCAATACCGCAGAATCGTCGCAGCAGGTAGCACACCACCGTCATTACTAATATGGCTGCCAGCGACCCGGGAATCTTCTTGAACGGTTTTAATTTCTGTGCATAGATAATGATCAGTATGCTGAGAATGCCGGTGCCGAGAGCCCACCAATTTATGGTTGAGATATTCTGGAAATAGACCACCCATTTTGAGATGAAGTCGGCAGGAACCTCTTCTATTGTCAGACCGAAGAGGTCTTTGATTTGTGTTGTGAAGATGGTTACCGCGATACCGCCCGTAAAGCCAACCACGATGGGGTAGGGAATGAACTTGATCATTGTTCCCAGCTTGAAGAAGCCGAGCAGGAACATCATCACGCCTGCGATGAGTGTGGCGACGGCAAGTCCTTCAAAACCGAATTTGGCGATGATGCCGTATACGATGACGATGAATGCGCCCGTCGGACCGCCAATCTGCACGTTGCAACCTCCCAGCAACGACACGATGAAACCTCCTACGATGGCGGTGATGATACCCTTCTCGGGGCTCACTCCCGATGCGATACCGAACGCAATAGCCAGCGGCAGAGCCACGATACCTACGATGATACCGGCCATCAGGTCTTTGGCGAATTTGTCTTTCCAGTAGTTTTCTTTGTTCAGTGATGATACAAGTTTGGGTCTAAAATCGATGTTTCTCAGAATATTCATATCTATCGTAATAGTGTTTTTTCGAGCCGCAAATATACTTATTTTTTAAACAAAAAAAACTGATAGATGCTAATCAACTACGGGAAGTAGTGATGTCTGCCTCTCGTCCCACAAAAGTTTTTAAACAAAAAAACTGATAGGTGCTAATCAACTATGGGAAGTAGCAACATCAACCTTTCGCTCCTCAAATGTTTTTAAACAAAAATTGTTGTTTCAGAAAGAGAGGCGGCCTATTTGTTGTGCTGTGTTTAAAATCTCGGAAAAAATATATAAATTTGTGATTGTTGAAAACTGTTTGTAAAGACGAATTGTTATGAAGATTGTCATTGCGGGAGCTGGCGAAGTAGGAAGCCATCTGGCTCGAATGTTGAACGCCAACAAACACGACATTGTGGTAATTGATAGCGATCCCAAGTTGTTGATTGATGTCAGCAATGTGGCCGATGTGGTCACCATTGAGGGCGATTGTACCACCTTTGCGGTCTTGAAACGTGCCTCGGTTCGCAAGTGCGACCTGTTCATTGCCGTGAACAACGAGGAGAATGTCAATGTTCTTGCGGCCGTCATTGCCAAGCAGTTGGGAGCTAAGAAGACGATTGCCCGCATCGATAACAACGAGTATCTGGAACCGAGCAACGTGGAGTTGTTCATCAATATGGGAATCGATTACCTGTTCTATCCGGAGCAGATGGCGGCTCAGGAGGTGATTAATCTGTTGGGTCATATGTCCACCACGGAGTATGTCGATTTTTCGGGAGGCAAGTTGTCCTTGGCGGTGTTCAAACTGTCGGTTTCTTCGCCGTTTGTGGGGAAGAGTGTAGCGGAGGTGGACGAGATGATGCCCGACATTCCTTTCCGTACGGTGGCTATCTCGCGTGACGACAATACGATTATTCCGCGAGGTACAGATTGTTTCAAGGAGGAGGATATGATTTATATCGTCACCAACCGTGAGTTTATCGAAACCATAATTTCTTATGCCGGAATTGTGGAGCAGAAGGTGAAGAACCTTATGATTTTGGGCGGAAGTCGCGTGGGTGTCCGAATTGCGTCTGCGTTGCAGGATGAGATAAATGTCAAATTGGTGGAGTATAAACAGGAGAAGGCCTATCTGCTGGCAGAGGTGCTGGACAAGACGTTGATTATCAATGAGGATGGTCGAGATATGGAGTCGATGTTGGAGGAGGGTCTGAGCAATATGGATGCCTTTGTGGCGGTTACGGGTCGCTCGGAGACTAATATCTTGGCTGCCATGACCGCCAAGCGCATGGGAGTGAAGAAGGTGATTGCCGATGTGGAGAATATGAACTATATCCATTTGGCCGAGAGCATGGGAGTGGATACCATCATCAACAAGAAACTTATCACGGCGAGCAATATTTTCCGTTTCACGATGAATACAGATGTACAGGCGGTGAAATATCTGGTTGGTTGTTCGGCGGAGGTCTTGGAATTTATAGTCAAGCCCAATTCTCCGGCAACCAAGAAAGTGGTGAAGGAGTTGGATTTTCCGGATCAGGCCATCATAGGCGGTGTTGTGAGGGGCGATAATGTGTTTATTGTCAATGGCGACACGCAGATCAATGCCTATGACCGAGTGGTGGTGTTTGCATTGCCGGCAGCGGCTTCGGAGGTGAGCTATTGCTTCAATTAGGGCTGGAAATATTAGGTGACAAATCAAAAAAGAACATAAAGATATGTATGTAGCGATTAGCGGAAATATCGGTAGCGGTAAGACAACACTTACAGGATTGTTGGTGGATAAGTTTGGAGCCAAGGCCTGCTACGAAACGGAGGACAATCCTTATATCGGTGATTTTTATGAGGATATGAGCCGTTGGGCGTTCAATCTTCAAGTCTATTTTTTGGGTAGCCGCATCAAGCAGACCATGGACATTCTGCGCGAGGAGGGCGATGTTATTCAAGATCGCACCATATATGAGGATGCTCATATCTTTGCGGACAATCTGCATGAGATGGGTTTGATTTCGTCGCGTGATTTTGCCACCTACATGAAGATTTTCAATCTCTCAACCGGCCTGATTCGTCAGCCCGATGTGTTGGTCTACCTCAAAGCGAGTGTTCCTACACTTGTGAGCCAGATACTTAAACGAGGTCGCAGTTACGAGATGAATATAGATATCAGCTATCTCGATCGTCTGAACCGTCGTTATAATGACTGGATAGAGAATAAGTATACGGGCAATGTGCTGACCGTTAATGTTGACGAGGCGGACTTTATCATGAATCCCGATGTGGTGGACGACATTGCGGCCCGTATTGTTGAGATGACCTCAAATAAGTAGTGTGTCAGGTGTTTCCGGAGAGTTTTATAGCGAATCTAAATAAAGAGTTGGGCGAGGATGCCGACCGATTGTTGGCCGCACTTGATGGCGAGCCATCTGTGTCGGTGCGTTACAATTCTGCCAAGGAACAACCGAAAGAGGGGTTGCGCAAGGTGGCGTGGTGTGAGTATGGCCGTTATCTGGAACAAAGACCCTATTTTACGGCCGATCCGTTGTTTCAAGCTGGGTGCTACTATGTCCAGGAGGCATCTTCCATGTTTGTGGAACATCTTTATCGTCAGAGTGTTGGTGAGCAGCAAGGAGTGCGTCTGTTGGATTTGTGTGCGGCGCCCGGCGGAAAGACCACTTTGTACTCGTCGCTGGTGGGACGAGATGGGGTGGTTGTGGCCAACGAGGTGATCAGGAAACGCGTCATGGTGCTGGCCGATAATGTGATGCGTTGGGGTGCGGGTAATGTAGTGGTGACCAATAACGATCCTTCTCATTTCGGCAGTCTGAACGAGTGGTTTGATGTCGTGGCGGTGGATGCTCCGTGTTCGGGCGAGGGAATGTTTCGCAAGGATCATGCTGCCCGAGATGAGTGGAGTGAAGATAATGTGAAACTGTGTGCTGCCCGCCAACGTCGTATATTGGAAGATGTGTGGTGCGCTTTGCGACCGGGCGGAGTGTTGATTTATAGTACCTGTACGTTCAATCGTGCAGAGGATGAGGAGAATGTGGAGTGGCTTGTTGAGAATTTCGATTGCGAGCCGATTCATATAGATATGCCCGAGGAGTGGGGAGTGGTAAGGAGTGAGGCTTCGGGAGTGGAGTGTTTCCATTTCTATCCCCATTGTGTCGAGGGCGAGGGCTTTTTTGCAGCGGTGCTGCGCAAGGGAGGTGAGCCGTCGCATCACCGATCGCCGAAACCGCGCAAAAATCCGTTTGCCGATCTGCCGCGTCAGTCGGTAGCGGAACTCTCTGCGTGGGTGGCTAATCCGTCAGAGATGGTTTTCAAGCAGGTGGGCGAGAATTGTTATGGCTATTATTCGGCAACGTTTGCCGATGTGCGACAGGTCAGCGAGCAACTTACTGTGGTCCATTCGGGGGTGTGTATGGGGCAGATCTTCGGCAAGAAATTGCGTCCCGATCATTCTCTTGCTCTCTTCTGCGAGGTAAATCGCCGCGATGATGTTGAGGTGGATCTGGCTACGGCGCAGAACTATCTGGCGCGTCGTGATGTGGACGCGAATCTGTTTACGGAGGGCATAAATCTGTTGCTGTTCGAGGGTGTTGCAGTTGGTTGGGTGAAACGTGTCGGGGGAAGGGTAAACTCTTTGTTACCCAAACAGTTTGCTATAAATAATCTTACAGCACCTATTCTTGATTGAGATATATTTCCAGCAGTCCCTCGGGTAACGAGAAAAGAATCTCTTGTTTTTCGATGTCGAATGAAGCGACCATCTCATCTACGGCAGGAATCAGAATCTCCTGTCCGTCAATCTCTATTGCAAACAAGGGGTTGTCGTCATTGTCGATGAAGTCAGCGACCTTACCTTTCAGACCGTCCTTCCCGTCAATGAAAGCGGTAAATCCGACAAAGTCCTCCAAGTAGAATTCGCCGTCGTTTTCATCTTCATCCTTGTCGCTATCGGCCATGTAGAGTACGGTGGAGAGTAGTTCCGAGGCGCGTTTTTCGTTGTCTATGTCGGCAAATCGCACAATGGCGCCCGAGTTACCGCGACGAGTGAAAGATTCAATAAAAAGAGGAACCGTCAGCGAATCAATAATCGCAAATAACGGTTCCTCGTTATTTGGTTCACCCGGAAAAGCATCGTAGAGATTCAGAACAACCTCACCTTCAACTCCGAACAATTTGGAGATTTTTGCTACGGGCGACCAGTTTTTCATTTTGAGTTTTGACTTATGCCTCAGCGGGAGCCTCTTCAGCAGCTTCCTCTGCACTCTCGGCAGCAGCCTCTTCAGCAGCTTTAGCAGCAGCCTCAGCCTCAGCAGCGGCTTTCTTCTCTGCGATAGCCTTAGCGCGAGCAGCGTTTACCTCGTGCTCAGCAGCAAGAGCAGCTTTCTTAGCGGCATTGTTGTCGGTCTTGATTTTCAGAGTCTTGGCATTGATTTTGCCCTGTTTCTCCTCCATCCAAGTATTGAATTTAGCCTCTGCGGCTGCCTCGTCGAATGCGCCTTTAGCTACGCCACCGAGGAGGTGTTTTTTGTAGAGAACACCCTTGTAAGAGAGGATAGCTCTACAAGTATCTGTGGGTTGTGCGCCTTTGAGCAACCAAGCCAGAGCTTCATTGAAGTTCAAGTCGATTGTAGCAGGATTAGTGTTGGGATTGTAAGTACCAATCTTCTCGATGAATTTACCATCACGTGGCTCCCTGCTGTCTGCAACAACGATATGATAGAAAGCGTAACCTTTTTTACCATGTCGTGCCAATCTGATTTTTACAGCCATTTCTGTTTGATAATTAAGTTGTTAATAATAAAATTATGTACGTCTCCGTACATTTCGGAGTGCAAATATAGAAACTTTTTTCTGATGCGAAAAATATTCCGACTGATTTTATTAAATTTGCTAAAATTTTTAAACATTGGGTAGCCCTGTGGGGCGAGGGGGCTTGCTAGAAAACTCCGAAGAGTCACAGACAACCTAACTGAATAGGAAACATTAGGTGGTTTTGTGGGGCGATGGGGCATGATAATAAACTCCCAAGAATCCAGTAACAACCTAACTGAATAAGAAACATTGGGTAGTCCTGCGGAGAGAGGAGGCATGGTAAGAGCCTCGAAGAACCAATAGACAACCTAATGAACAAAAAAATAAAAAAAGTATGTCAAGAAGTAAGAAGGCGGTAACATTCGATGATGCTGTCAAATTGTCCAAACCGACGGCATTTTCCACGTTGGTCAAACCTGTCGGATCACTCTGCAACTTCGATTGCAGCTATTGCTACTATCTCGACAAGGCCGATATTTATGAGGGTCGTCAGCCGCAGATGAGTGACGAGATATTGGAGAAGTATGTCAAACAATTCATTGAGGCCAATGATATTCCGGTCATCACGTTTGTTTGGCATGGAGGCGAGCCGTTGATTGCGGGACTGGATTTTTATAAGAAGGCCATTGAGTTCCAGAACAAGTATAAGGGCGAAAAGAGAATAGACAACACTTTGCAGACCAACGGAATGTTGATTAACGAGGAGTGGTGTGACTTTTTTGTGGACAATAATTTCTTGTTGGGTCTGTCCTTGGACGGTCCCGAGGATGTGCATGATGCCTTTCGTCGCGATAAGGGCGGTGCGCCCACGTTTGCACGAGTGATGAAAGCCGCCGAACTTATGACCCGCAAGAATGTGCAGTTCAATACTCTCAGTACGGTCAACTCTCGTTGTGAGGGGCGTGGTGCGGAGATATATGCCTTTATGCGCGGTATCAGCAAGTATATGCAGTTCCTGCCCGTGATGGAGCATACGATACAGCCCGAGGGGGCACGCCGTCCCCATATTGTTCCGCCCGATACGCCGGGTGCGCAGTTGGCTCCGTGGTCGGTGTCGTCGGAGGGGTTCGGTAAGTTTATGTGCGATATCTTTGATCGTTGGGTGGTGAACGACGTGGGCAACTATTTTGTTCAGTTGTTCGATGTGGCATTGGCTCAGTGGTGCGGAGTGGCGCCGGCGTTGTGTTCGTTCAACGAGACCTGTGGCGACGGATTGGTGGTGGAGCATAATGGCGATGTCTATTCGTGCGACCATTTCGTATATCCCGAATATAGACTCGGAAACATTGCCGAGAAGACACTTACGGAGTTGAAGGCAACGTCGGATCAGTTCTGGTTCGGTGTGAACAAACATGGCGATTTGCCAACCATGTGTAAACGTTGCGACTACTATTTTGCGTGTCGTGGCGAGTGTCCCAAGCACCGTTTCGATACGGCACCCAATGGCGAGAAGGGGCTGAACGGCCTTTGTGCGGGTTACAAGAAGTTTTTCTCACATGTCGATCCCTATATGCGCTATATGCGTATGTTGATTGAGAACAATCAGCCTGCATTTATGGTCATTCCGTGGGCGCGCCAATACATGATGGGGTATAGATAGTGGATAAACCGTAAGATCAATTAGAAAAGACAAAACAAACCAAGATAAAAAACAGAGAAAAAGATGAAGACCAAACAATTACTCTATCTTTCGGGAGGTGTTGCAGGTGCTATGGCACTTGGCGTCGGTTGTGATTCGGCCGAGCAGCCGCAGACCCCGAATATCATTTACATTTTGGCCGATGACCTCGGTATCGGTGACATTGAACCTTATGGTCAGACATTGGTGAAGACTCCCAATCTCACCCGTTTGGCAGAGGAGGGACTGCTTTATACTCAGGCTTATGCGGGTACGACGGTTTCGGCTCCTTCGCGAGCATCGTTGATGACGGGATTCCATACTGGACATACGTTCATTCGTGGTAACATGGGAGTGGATCCCGAGGGCCAGTCGCCCATGCCGGCCGGCACGTATACTATGGCCACCATGTTCAAAGAGCAGGGTTATGCAACGGGTTGTTTCGGTAAGTGGGGTATGGGTTACCCGGGTTCCGATTCCGAGCCTACTAAGGTGGGTTTCGACCGTTTCTTTGGTTATAACTGCCAGACACTTGCTCACGACTACTATCCCGACCACATGTGGGACAACACCACACGTGTCGAGTTCCCCGAGAATTACGATCAGCAGGAGGTGACCTATTCGGCCGATTTGATTCACTCCAAGGCCTTGGAGTTCATTCGTGAGAATGCCGATCAGCCTTTCTTCTCATATCTCTCTTATACCATTCCGCATGCCGAGATGATTTTGCCACACGATTCGGTTTATCAGTATTATGCCGAGGTGATTCCTGTTGAGGATGAGGTGGCTTTCGTGCAGAACAATCCCACCCGTAAGGGTGCGTATGGTTCTACGGATCGCCCGTTGGCATCGTTTGCGGCTATGGTGACCCGTTTGGACGGCTATGTGGGTGAGATTATGACGCTGCTTGACGAGTTGGGAATTGCGGATAATACGCTCATCGTATTCACATCAGACAACGGTCCTCACAATGAGGGTGGTGCCAATCCCGACTATTTCACCAGCTACGGACCCTATCGCGGTATCAAGCGTGATTTGTATGAGGGAGGTATCCGCGTGCCTATGATTATGCGTTATCCTGCTGTTATTGAGGCAGGTACCACTACCGATCATATGATTGCATTCTGGGATATGATGCCTACATTTGCCGAGTTGGCAGGTCGTCAGGAGGCGGTTCCCACCGACGGTATTTCGTTTGTTCCCACCCTGCGTGGTGAGGAGCAGGAGGGACATGAGTACCTCTATTGGGAGTTCCATGAGGGTGGCGGAAAGCAGGCCGTACGTTGGGGCGATTGGAAGGGTATCCGTCTGTTTGTTGCCGACGAGAGCCGTACCACTTTTGAGCTCTACAATTTGGCGGAGGATATTCATGAGGACAACAATATTGCCGACCAGCATCCCGATATAGTGGAGAAACTCAATGCGTTCATAGATGAGTCGCACGAGGAGTCGGAGCTTTTCGATTTCGGTCGTTCTTATATGCGTGCCCGTCAGCCCCGATAGGCGACAGGTAGCATTAAAACAAAAGATCCGCGAAATCAATTTCGCGGATCTTTTGTTTTTATTCTTTATTGTTTTTCATGTCGATGGGGAAGGGTTTTGTATCCTCTCCGGTGTAAATGGAGATATGCGGATAGGGTATCTCCACATTCTCTTTGTCAAAAGCTATTTTCAGTCGGCGCTGATATTCTCGTTTGATGATCCACTGTTTCATCGGGCGTGTTTTGAGAGTGGCTTTTATGATGATGGAGCTGTCGAGGAATTGGTCAAGTCCGTTTATTTCGATTGTTTGCAGCATGTGCTGTCCGAACTCGGCATCGGCGTACAACTCGTCGCCCACTTTTTGCATTATGGCCATCACTCGGTCAACATCCTCTTTGTAGGCCACCCCCATCTCTATCACTATTGCCGACCACTCTTTGGTCATGTTGGAGAGGGAGTTGATTTTACCGTTCTGGAATATGTGTACCACACCGCTGCCGTCGCGCAGAGTTATGGTTCTGAGCTCTATCTTCTCCACCACACCTGTCTGACCGTTTATGATGGCCATGTCGCCGGTTCTCAGTTGGTCTTCGAGCAGAATGAAGAAACCTGAAATAAAGTCTCTCACCAGTTCCTGCGCACCGAAACCTACCGCCAGACCGACTATTCCGGCACTCGCCAGAATGGGACCTATATTGATGTTTATCTTGGCCAGGAAGATGAGCAGGAATATCACCCACAGCAATATGCGACACACTCCGTGGACTATACCCATGATGGTTTCTATGCGTTTAAGCGTCTCGCCGGCGTTCTCTTCTCC
>JAGBHS010000015.1 GCA_017935385.1 Tidjanibacter sp. | reverse complement strand
TGAGACCGGTCCTTGCGGTCCTTGCAGCGAGATTCATTACGACCTGCGTGATGATGAGGAGAGAGCCAAGATTCCGGGTCGTGAAATGGTAAATCAGAGCCATCCTTTGGTTATTGAGATTTGGAACCTTGTGTTCATGCAGTTCAATCGCAAGGCGAACGGTTCGTTGGAACCGCTGCCGCAGAACCATGTCGATACAGGTATGGGATTTGAACGTTTGTGCATGATTTTGCAGAATAAGAAGAGTAACTACGATACGGATGTTTTCCAACCGACCATTTCGCGTATTTCGCAGATGTCGGGTAAGATTTATGGCGAGGATGCCAAGTGTGATGTGGCGATGCGTGTTATTGCCGACCACCTGAGAGCTATCGCATTCTCTATTGCCGACGGTCAGTTGCCTTCAAATGTAAAGGCCGGATATGTGATTCGTCGAATTTTGCGTCGTGCCGTTCGTTACGGTTATACTTATCTTGGTTTTACCGAGCCGTTCATTTGCCGCCTTGTTGACGGATTGAGTGATCAGTTGGGTGCCCAGTATCCCGAACTTCCCGCACAGAAAGAGCTTATCAAGAGTGTCATCTGTGAAGAAGAGGCTGCATTCTTGAAGACTTTGGCAACCGGTATCAATCTGTTGGACGGTGTTATGAAGGGTGTTAAGGAGAGAGGCGAGAACGTTATCGGCGGAAAGGATGCCTTTGTGCTTTACGACACTTACGGATTCCCCATTGACCTTACGGAGCTTATTGCTCGTGAGAATGGTTTGGAAGTTGATCTGGACGGTTTCGGCGCTGAACTCGAACAGCAGAAGGCTCGTTCGCGTAATGCTGCTGCAATAGATACGGAGGACTGGGTGGAGTTGATGCCTTCTACGGAGTGCGAGTTTGTCGGATATGACTATTTGGAGACTGAGGTGAAGATTTCGCGTTATCGCAAGGTTACCACCAAGGGTAAAACCTTCTATCAGTTGGTATTTGACAGGACTCCGTTCTATGCAAATTCGGGAGGTCAGTTGGGCGATTGCGGATATATCAAAAGCCTTGACGAGAAGATAGACATCGTGGATACTCAGAAAGAGAACAATCTGCCGATACATATTGCCACCACATTACCCGAAAAACCGGAAGCAACTTTCATGGCTGTGGTTAATAAGGAACGTCGTCAGCGTTCGGCAAACAACCATACTGCAACTCACTTGCTGGATGAGGCATTGCGTGCAGTGTTGGGAACTCATGTTGAGCAGAAGGGTTCGTTGGTATGTTGCGACTATTTGCGTTTTGACTTCTCTCATTTCCAGAAAGTGACCGAAGAGCAGTTGCGCGAGGTGGAGAAGTTGGTTAACAGCTATATCAGAGCCAACTATCCGTTGGAAGAGAACAGAGAATCAACCATTGAGGAGGCTCAGGAACAGGGTGCTATCATGTTGTTTGGCGAGAAGTACGGCGATGTGGTAAGAACTGTAAGATTTGGAGATTCGATTGAGTTGTGTGGAGGAACCCACACTTCGGCAACGGGCAATATCGGTATGTTCAAGATTATCTCTGAGGGCGCCATCTCGGCAGGAGTAAGACGTATAGAGGCAGTGACAGGCGAAAAGGCCGAGGAGCAGATGTATGTCTTCGAGGACACCATGAGAGGTATTCAGCAGGTGGTTAACAGCCCGAAAGTATTGCAGGCTGTGAAGAAACTGTTGGATGAGAATGCGGAGATGAAACATGCCGTTGAGCAGGCAGCCAAAGAGAAAGCAAAGGCTTTGGTAGATAAGTTGTGCGAGGATCTCATCAATAGAGAGGAGAACGGAGTGATTGTTGTGGCACGCGAGTTGGAGGTTTCGGGTGCGGCTATTAAGGATATCGCTTTCGCATTGCGCAACAAATTGAAGAATCTGGCATTGGTTATTGGCACAAAGAATGACGGCAAACCTTCGTTGGCTGTGATATTGGGTGACGATATTGTAGCACGCGGATTGAAAGCAGGTGATATCGTAAGAGAGGCCGCCAAGGAGATTAATGGTGGCGGTGGCGGTCAGCCCTTCTTTGCTACGGCAGGTGGTAAGAACCCCGAAGGACTTGACAAGGCGATTGCCAAGGCTTTGGATTTGATTAACGAACAATTGAATAAATAAAACAAAAGGAATCAGGTTATGAACAATAAGGTATTGTTGATGATTTTGGATGGTTGGGGCATTGGCAACAAATCCAAAGGTGATGTTATATATACGGTGGGTCCGGAGTATTACAACTCTCTGTTGGCCGACTATCCCAATGCACAGTTGTTGACCGACGGTGAGAATGTCGGTTTGCCCGAGGGACAGATGGGTAACTCGGAGGTGGGACACCTCAATATCGGTGCCGGTCGTGTGGTTTATCAGGATTTGGTAAAGATCAACAGGGCTTGTCGTGACAACTCTATCATGGAGAACAAGGAGGTAAAGGCCGCTTTTGAGTATGCAAAGGAGAAGGGTGTGAACGTTCACTTCATGGGATTGGTTTCGGACGGTGGTGTGCATAGTTCTTTGGAGCACTTGTTCAAATTGTGCGATATCTCAAAAGAGTACGGTGTGGCTGATAATACATATGTCCATTGTTTCATGGATGGTCGCGATACCGATCCGATGAGTGGTAAAGGTTTCATCGAGCAGTTGGAGAACCACATGCAGCAGAGTGGAGGTAAGATTGCCTCTATAATCGGTCGCTACTATGCAATGGACCGCGACAAACGTTGGGAGCGTGTGAAGATTGCTTACGATTTGTTGGTTGACGGTGTTGGTGAGAAGAGTGGCGATATGGTTGCTGCCATGCAGGCTTCTTATGATAATGGTGTAACCGATGAGTTTGTTAAGCCTATTGCGGCTGTGGATGCAGAGGGCGCACCCATCGGTTTGATTAAGGAGAACGATATGGTTATCTTCTTCAACTATCGTAATGACCGTGCCAAGGAGTTGACGGTTGTGCTGACTCAGGAGGATATGCCTGCCGAGGGTATGCACACTATGCCGTTGTACTATTGCTGCATGACTCCTTATGATGCCAAGTTTACGGGTCTGCACATCTTGTTTGACAAGGAGAATGTGCAGAACACCATCGGTGAGTATGTGTCAAGCCTGGGAATGAAACAGTTGCGTATTGCCGAGACAGAGAAATATGCTCACGTAACCTTCTTCCTGAATGGTGGTCGCGAGGAGAAATTCGAGAACGAGGATAGAATTCTGATTCCCTCTCCGAAGGTTGCCACCTATGATTTGAAACCCGAGATGAGTGCTTATGAGGTGCGAGATGCTTTGGTTGAGGAGTTGAAGAAACAGAAATTCGATTTCATTGCCTTGAACTTTGCTAATGGCGATATGGTTGGCCATACAGGTGTGTGGGAGGCTATTGAGAAGGCTGTCAAGGCTGTTGATACTTGTGTTCATGATGTTATTGAGACCGCGAAAGCAAATGGTTATGAGGTGATTCTGATTGCCGATCATGGTAATGCCGATAATGCTCTCAACGCTGACGGTTCGCCCAATACGGCTCACTCACTCAATCCGGTGCCCATTGTGGTTGTAAGCAACCGAGTAGCAGCGGTTCATAATGGTGTTCTGGCCGATGTGGCTCCCACAGTATTGAAACTCATGGGAGTTCCTCAGCCCGCCGAGATGACCGGTAAGGCACTTGTTGATATGAAGTAATTCATACCTATTTTATATAAATAAAGCGTCGGAGTCACTTCGGCGCTTTTTTGTTTCTATTTGGTGCATTTTGTTTTCAGACGCAATCAAGGACCGATAATTCATTCAACAAAAAAAGCCGCCTTATGACAAGACGGCTTTTTTTCATTTATTAGGATAGTAGTTGTTTACTTCTCCTTGATAATCTCCATACCTGCGCGGATAGCGGCTTCGTTGTCGGGCAACGATTTCCATGCGCGCTCGGGCAGAGATTTTTTAAGACCCATAAATACGTTCTCCAAATCTACTATGGGTTTCACTTTCAAGTATCCTCCCAGAATCAGTGTATTGAAGATACGGGCATTACCTCTGCGAGCTGCCTCTGCGGTAGCGTCGATGGTGTAGATCTTGATGTCTTTACGTTCGGGATGACGGGTAATACCGTTGGTGTCGTAAATCAGTACACCGCCGGGTTTCACCTGTGATTCGAACTTGTCCATACTCTGCTGATTGAGAATGATGGCCGTGTCAAACTTCTGGATAACGGGCGAACTGATGGGCTTGTCGCTGATGATAACGGTTACGTTTGCGGTACCACCACGCATCTCGGGGCCGTAGCTGGGCAACCAGCAAACCTCATAGTCCTGCATGATGCCCGAGTAGGCCAAAATCTTACCGGTCGAGAGAACTCCCTGACCGCCGAATCCTGCTATAATTAACTCTTCTTTCATTGTCGTCTGTTTTTTAAATGTCCTTCAAGTCTCCCAGAGGATAAGCGGGAATCATGTTCTCCTCCATCCATTTGTTTGCTGCCACGGGATCCATCTTCCAACCGCTGTTGCAAGTACCCACGAACTCTACGAATGAAACACCTTTACCTGCCAATGAGTTCTCAAATGCCTTGCGGATAGCTTTCTTGGCTTTGCGAACTGCGGCGGGAGTGTTTACACTCTGACGGGTAACGTAGCAGGTACCTTCGAGCTGCGAAACGATGTTGCCGATTTTATAAGGGAAACCGTGCAATTTCGGGTCACGTCCGTAGGGGCAGGTAGCGGTCTTCATACCGATGAGTGTGGTAGGAGCCATCTGACCACCGGTCATACCGTAGATACCGTTGTTTACAAAGAATATAGCGACGTTCTCACCTCTGTTGCAGATGTGGATGGTCTCGGCTGTACCGATGGCGGCCAAGTCACCGTCACCCTGATAGGTGAAGACCATTTTGTCGGGATTGAGTCTTTTGATTGCGGTAGCGACTGCGGGTGCACGTCCGTGAGCGGCCTCTGCCCAGTCGATATCGAGATAGTTGTATGCGAACACTGCGCAACCCACCGGAGATACACCGATGGTTTTGTCCTGCATGTTCATTTCGTCGATCACCTCGGCAATGAGTTTATGTACCGTACCGTGGCTACAACCGGGGCAGTAGTGCATAACATTGTCTGTGAGGACCTTGGTTCTCGAATAAACGAGATTCTCTTGTGTCTTTTGTACTTCAAATTCTGCCATGGCTCAACTATTTAATAAGTTTCTCTTTCAATGCATCATAAACCTCCTCGGGTGAGAATACGGCACCGCCGGCTCTTCCAAAGAATTCAACGGGAGTCTTGCCGTTCACTGCCAGTTTGATATCCTCTACCATCTGGCCGGTGTTCAACTCAACCGACAAGAAACCTTTAACTCTCTCTGCCAAGGCTGC
The DNA here is from genome assembly GCA_017935385.1 of Tidjanibacter sp. Classification (GTDB taxonomy): domain Bacteria; phylum Bacteroidota; class Bacteroidia; order Bacteroidales; family Rikenellaceae; genus Tidjanibacter. Next base: position 11,606 of record JAGBHS010000015.1, on the reverse strand, counting down.
GATGGGTTTCTCGGGGAAGGGGAACAGAGTGATGGGGCGCAAAAGACCTACCTTAATGCCTTCTTCGCGAGCCATCTCCATGGTCTTCATACCGATACGTGCCGACGAACCGAATGCTACGATTACATAATCTGCATCGTCGCACATGAACTCCTCGTAACGTACCTCGTTCTCACGCACCTTGTTGTATTTCTCCACGAGTTTCTGGTTGAACTTCTCAAATGCGTAAGGATCCAATTCCAATGAGGTGATGATGTTGTGTTTTCTGTCGGGGGTTTTTCCGGTCAGAGCCCAATCACCGCATTTCTCGATGATCTCCTGCTCTGTCCAGCGGGGTCTTTGCTCTGCCAAAACCACCTTCTCCATCATCTGGCCGATAACACCGTCAGACAATACCATGACGGGGTTTCTGTATTTGAATGCCAAATCGAAAGCATCGAATACGAAGTCATGCATCTCCTGAACCGAGTTGGGGGCCAATACGATCAAACGATAGTCGCCATGACCGCCACCCTTGGTTGCCTGGAAATAATCACCCTGTGAGGGCTGAATGGTTCCCAGACCGGGGCCTCCACGTGATACGTTAATAATAACGCAGGGGAGTTCCGAACCTGCCAAATATGTCAAACCTTCGCACATAAGGCTGATGCCGGGACTTGATGATGATGTGAGCACCTTCTTACCGCAGCAAGCACCACCATATACCATGTTGATTGATGCCAACTCGCTTTCTGCCTGAAGAACTACCATGCCGGTGGTTTCCCAGGGTTTCTTCTCCATCAGGGTCTCCATAACCTCCGATTGAGGGGTAATGGGGTAGCCGAAATAGGCGTCTGCTCCGCAACGTATTGCCGCTTCGGCCAATACCTCGTTGCCTTTCATTAATTTTACCTCTTTCATAACTACTCGAATTTTTGTCTGTAAACAGTAATACAAGTGTCGGGGCAAATTATAGCACAACTGGCGCAGCCCGTACAAGCATCAGGGTTGGCCATATAGCAGTAATTATACCCTTTGCCGTTAACCTGCGACGAAAGATCCAATACGCCGCACGGACACGATACCACACACACTTTGCAACCTTTGCAGTGTTCCGTATCGATAACAACAGTTCCTTTAATTTTTGCCATAAATCTATAATTATATTACCTTGGGGTTAATTCCACAAATTTATATAAAATTTTCAATTCATCTCTTATTCTCAATAGATAATTGATAATAAAAGAGTTTGCTTCTTGTTTTGTTGGGCGGAAATGTAGTCCGTTCTCTTTTTTTTAGAACTGATGGATTACCACGCCCGAACGCAATTTGGGTTCAAACCATGTGGTTTTGGGAGGCATGATTTCGCCGCTGTCCGCAATGTTTATCAACTGATCCATCGAAACGGGATACATTGCAAAAGCAACTTTCATCTCGCCACTATCCACTCGTTTTTCCAATTCGCCCAAACCTCTGATTCCGCCAACGAAGTCTATTCTCTTGTCGGTTCTCAGGTCTTTGATGCCCAATATTTTGTCCAGCACAAGATTTGAAAGCACCGTAACATCAAGAACTCCGATAGGATCCTGATCGTTGTAGGTTCCCTCTTTGGCGGTCAGACTGTACCACATTCCGTCCAGATACATGCCGAAGTTGTGCAGTGTGTTGGGCTTGTAGATCTCCGCACCTTTTTCTTCAACCGTGAAATCCTTGTTCAAAGCGGCGAGGAACTCTTCTTTCGACAATCCGTTCAAGTCTTTCACCACTCGGTTGTAGTCAATGATGTTCAACTGATTGTCGGGGAAGATTACGGCCAGGAACCAGCAATACTCCTCCTCACCTGTGTGGTGGGGATTGTTCAACATTCTATCCCTACCCACATGGGCTGCGGCTGCCGAACGGTGATGACCGTCGGCGATGTAGAGGGCCGGAATCTGATTGAAGATGGCGGTGATCTTTTCGATGGTCGTTTTCTCACTTACCTTCCACAGTGTGTGACCAATGCCGTCGGCTGCAACGAAATCATACTCGGGTTCGGCCTTGATGATTTCGGCAACAATATCGTCCATCTCTTTCTGTGCATGATAAGCAAAGAACACGGGTTCAATGTTTGCACTCTGACGATTTACATGAACTTTTCTGTCCTCCTCTTTGTCGGGACGGGTCAGCTCATGCTTTTTAATCAGACCATCCTCGTAGTCCTGAAAGTGGCAGCAAGCGGTCAGGCCGTACTGACGTCTGCCATTCATGGTCTGTGCATAAATGTAGTAGCAATCACTCTGATCCTGAATCAACCAGCCGCGTTCTTTCCACAACTTATAGTTCTCCACAGCCTTATCATACACCGGCTCTGAATGTTCGTCTGCAATCGGCTCGAAATCGATTTCGGGTTTTATGATGTGCAACAATGAACGTTCCGTTGCTTCTGCTTTTGCCTCTTTTGAGTTCAGCACGTCGTAGGGGCGCGATGCCACTTCGGCAGCATACTCTTTCGGCGGACGAACTCCCTGGAAAGGTTTTATTTTAACCATTTTATTCCTTCTTTTCTCTTGGTTATCCCTTATTTATCTGTCTATTTGTTTACCTGGAATCTGGTATTGCCGTTCACGAAGTAATCCACAATCTGACGTGCGGCTGCCAATGCGGCATTGATATTTGCTTCCATGGTCTCGGCACCCATCTTCTTGGGGGTTGAGAATACACGTTTACCGAACTTCTCTTTCAACTCATCCAGAATTGCGGGAGCAATATCGGTTGCATATTTCATGTCCTCTCTCTCTGCCAACAGTTGAGCCAGTTCGGCCTCGTTAACTACCTCTTTGCGAGCCGTATTTACAATAGTTGCGCCTTTGGGCATACGGTTCAACAATGCGTAGTTGATGGAGTTTTTGGTTTGCTCGGTTGCGGGGATGTGGATAGAAACATAATCGCTGGTGGCATAGAGTTCCTCCACAGAATCCACCTTCTTCACGCCGTCAGCCTCAAAATAAGCAGCATCGGTAATGAAGGGGTCGTATGCATAGACGTCCATACCCATAGCCTTTCCGTATTTTCCCACCAGACGGCCCACGTTTCCATAAGCATGGATACCGAGTTTTTTGCCGTTGATTTCGCTACCGGTACCGGGGGTATATTGATTGCGAGCCATGAAAATCATCATGCCGATAGCCAATTCTGCCACTGCATTTGAGTTCTGACCCGGGGTATTCATAACCACGATGCCGCGAGCCGAGCATGCTTCCAGATCGACATTGTCGTAACCTGCACCTGCACGTACCACGATTTTCAGATTTTTGGCTGCTTCAACCTCTTCGGCTTTGATTTTGTCGCTACGGATGATTACTGCATCAACATCGGCCAATGCTTCTCTCAACTCGCTCTTCTCGGTGTATTTCTCGAGCAGTTTGAGTTCATAACCTGCGTTTTCAACGATTTCTCTGATTCCGTCAACCGCTTTCTTTGCAAACGGTTTTTCTGTTGCCAGTAAGATTTTCATTTTAGTTTTTATTTTTTTGTTGAGTCGGATTTTTCAGATGTCATAAGGTGGTGATACCACTCCGCCAACATCTCCGACAAATTAAGTTTAGATTGTTTCCTTTTTTAACTCAAACACCTCCTCACGAGGGTGAGGAGGTATTTTTATTCATTGGTTCCGATATGTTCGTGAGGCTTGTGAGAAATGAACTCTCTCCTCAATCTTATCGGGGGTTATGCAAATTTCTTCTCAAAAGACTTCATGCACTCGGTAAGTGCTCTGATGTCTTCCAACGAAAGCGCATTGTAGCACGATGCTCTGAAACCACCCACCAGACGGTGACCTTTGATTCCTACGCAACCATGCTCCGCTGCATACTCCAAGAATTTGGGAGCCAACTCCTCGTATTCGGGTTGCATAACGAAACATACATTCATCAAAGAACGATCCTCCTCTTCGGCTGTTCCTTTGAACAGTTTGTTACGGTCGATCTCATTGTAGAGTTCGGCTGCTTTCTCAACATTGCGTTTGTAAATACCGTTCACGCCGCCCTGTCGTTTGAGCCATTCGAGTGTCTCTTTAATCATGTATACAGAGAATACGGGAGGGGTATTGAACAACGAATTGTTGGCGATATGATTTCTGTAATCGATCATCGAGGGGAGGGGACGTGAAACTTTACCGAGAATATCTTCTCTTACGATCACGAATGCCACACCTGCGGGGCCGATGTTCTTCTGTGCGCCACCATAAACGAGTGCGTATTTGGTAATATCCATCGGACGGCTCAGAATATCCGAACTCATGTCGGCAACCAGATTCACGGGAGAATCGATGTCGGTATGATACTCGGTACCGTAGATGGTGTTGTTGGTGGTGATGTGGAGATAGTCAAGATCGGTAGGAATCTCCACATTCTTGGGAATGTAAGAGAAATTCTTATCCTCCGAAGATGCGAGAACTTCCACTTCGCCGAATAGTTTTGCCTCTTTGATTGCTTTCTTTGCCCAAACGCCGGTGTTGATGTATCCTGCTTTTTTCTCCAACAGGTTGAAAGGAACATAGCAGAACTGGGTTGAAGCACCGCCGCCGAGGAAGATTACTTTGTAATTCTCGGGAATTTCGAGAAGTTCTCTAAAAAGGTTAACGGCTCCATTGTTCACTGCGTCGTATTCTTTTGTACGATGTGAAGTGGAGAGAATCGAAATTCCGGTACCTGCGAAATCGAGAACGGCCTTAGCTCCGTTTTCGATAGCCTCCAACGGCAATTGTGACGGTCCGGCATTGAAATTATGCTTCTTCATTTTTTATATATTGAAAATTTTGGTTCCTATAAAATATGATTCGCAAATGTAATAGTTCTAAATAACACAAACAACCTTTACCGCATTTTTTTTTCAACAATGTTATTCTTCTTTCATTTCTTTCCGAAATACCTGTTTTTTTAGACTAAAATGGCCGAAAAGGAGGTGGTCGGGAGTCGGAAATGGCAGGTTTGTTGATTGTGAGGAGTAAGGCAGACAGGGCTGTTTGTTTGCCTATAAACCAAATTTTAACAGTTAAACGTATTGATTATGAAAGCTAAAATTAAGATGTTGGCCATGATGTTTGTGGCGGTTGTGTGTTGTGTCGCTTGTGACGATGATGATGTGTGGGTTGATGATGCGTTTTATGACTCTTTGCTCTATCAATACCCCGATGCGGTTGATATAGAGTGGGATAGACGAGGTCGTTATTATGTTGCCGATTTCTGGATTGACAACCATGAGGCCGATGCGTGGTTTGATACCGCGGCCAAATGGTTGATGACCGATGTTGATATATCGTGGAGTGAGTTGCCGCTGGCGGTGCAGGGCGGATTTAACAGTGGCGATTATTCTTCATGGATGCCTGATGAATATCATCATATTGTCTATGCCGACGAAACGGTTCAATATGTTATTGAGGTGGAGGACGGACGTAAAGAGAAGATGTTGTTCTATGCTCCGGATGGTCAGTTCCTGAAAGAGAAGGATGTTGCTCGTCGCGACGATATAATCTGGCCGTAAGATTTACTGGCTTGTACCGTCTTATATTAGTTGTAAAAAAGGGTCGTTTTGCTAAAATGAGCAGAACGACCCTTTTTATTTGGCTATTTTATGTTTATCTTTGTTGTTTGGAATAAAAATAATGTGAATATGATAAAGTCGATGACGGGATACGGCAAGGCCGAGGTGGCTGTTGTCGGGAAAAAAATAACGGTGGAAATTCGTTCGCTGAATGGCAAGCAGTTCGATATGTCGGTCAAACTGCCCCATCTTTATCGTCCGTTCGAATATGATATCCGTAATATGGTAGGTAAGGTGCTTTCGCGTGGAAAGATAGAGATGTTCATCACGATGGAGTCGGTGGACGCCACGATGAAAACATCGGTAAACAAGGAACTTTTCGCCTCTTATTTCTCCATGTTGAAACAGTTGGCGACAGAAAATGGTGCCGATATGACGGGACAGGAGTCTGTGCTTTTCCGTTCGGCATTGTCTATGCCGGAGGTTATTTCCAATAATGTCGATACTGTAAGCGAGGAGGAGAAGGCTGCCCTGTTCAAGGCCGTTGAGGGTGCGATTAATGCATTGGAGAGTTTCCGTATTCAGGAGGGAGCCATTCTCATTGCCGATTTGTTGGGTAGGATCGATCGCATTATGGAGTATCGCGATCAGGTTATCCCGTACGAGAAGAGCCGCATTGAAACAATCAAGAATCGCATTAGAGAGAGCATAGAGTCTTTGTCGATTCCGATAGACTCCAACCGTTTGGAGCAGGAGATGATATTTTATGTGGAGAAACTCGACATAACGGAGGAGAAGGTTCGTTTGGAGAATCACTGCAAATATTTCCGCGAGGTGGCTCACGAGGAGGAGAATGTGGGACGCAAACTCGGATTTATTGCTCAGGAGATGGGTCGCGAAATAAATACATTGGGCTCAAAGGCCAACAATAGCGAGATTCAGATTCTGGTTGTGAAAATGAAGGACGAGTTGGAGAAGATCAAGGAACAGGTTTTAAACATTCTTTAAAATATATAGTGTGAATAAGGGGAAGCTTATAATATTTTCGGCACCTTCGGGTTCGGGAAAGACCACTATCGTGCATCGATTGATGCAGATTTTTGACTGCTTGGAGTTTTCGATTTCGGCCACATCGCGTGCTCCGCGAGGTCAGGAGGTGGATGGCAAGGACTACTATTTTCTCACGAATGAGGAGTTTGATTCGCGAGTGGCGGCAGACTGTTTCGTTGAGTGGGAGGAGGTCTATCAGGGCACTAAATACGGCACGCTGAAAAGCGAGATGGAACGAATTTGGGCAAAGAATCATACCATATTGTTTGATGTCGATGTTAAGGGCGGAGTGAATCTGAAATCTATTTTTGGCGAGAATGCCTTGGCAGTGTTTGTGATGCCGCCGAGTGTGGAGGAGTTGCGCAGACGATTGGTCGGGCGAGGAACAGATAGTGCCGAGATGATAGAACGTCGTGTGGCAAAGGCGGAGGAGGAGATTGCTTATGCCGACAAATTTGACCGAGTGGTTGTGAATGACTCACTGGAAGACGCTGTTGAGGAGTGTCGCCGAATGGTAACCGACTTTTTGGCTGTTTAGTCGTCGGAGTTCCATAAAAGTTTTGTGGAGAGAGGGACTATGGGAATCAGCAATGTCAGTATTTCGCCCCACAAAAGTATTTGAATAAAAAAAAGGAAATTGAAGAAAAATGCGGCAAGAGAGAGTGATACTTTATTTCGGATCATTCAATCCGATACATAACGGTCATATGACTGTTGCGGAGTATGTGCTTGCCGAGGGAATGTTTGACGAGTTGTGGTTTGTTGTGTCGCCCCAGAATCCGTTTAAGCCGCTGGGAATGCTGGCCGAGGGCGAGGTGCGATTGGAGATGGTGCGCAGGGTTATTGCCGAATCGGAATATGCAGACCGTATGCGGGTATGTGATGTGGAGTTCGAGTTGCCGTTGCCTTCGTTTACGATAAACACAATGAACGAACTTGAAAGACGTTATGAAGATAAACACTTCTCTATTCTGATGGGGGCCGATTCGGCAGCATCCATAGAGGGGTGGCGCGATTGGAGAACACTGTTGGAGAGATATGAATTTTATGTTAATCCGCGTGAGGGTAGCGTGGTGGACGATAGATTTGTGTTGTTGAGTGAAGCACCGCTTTTCGATTGTTCTTCTACACGAATAAGAGAACTGGTCGGACAAGGAGAGAGTGTGGATACGTTGGTGTGTGATTCGGTCGCGGAGTATATAAAGGAGAAAGGATTATGGAGATGAAAGAACAGTTGGAGATATTGAATGGCAAGGTGGCACAGGCACCCGAGAGTCCGGAGGTGTATATGGAACGCGGGGTGTATTATTATAGTTGTAGCGACTTTGGTAATGCGATAAACGATTTCAACAGGGTGCTGCAATACGATGCCGACAATACGGCAGCGAAAGAGTATCTGAATATGATACAGGAGATTCTGGCATTTCGTTATACGGATTTGTATAACCCCTGATTTTATAACAGCCGGCTGGAAAAGGTAGAATGAAAAAACTCAAACAGAGAAAAAGAAAAGATAGATGAATAAGATAAGAGTGGCCCTTTTGGCGGGTGGCGATTCGTCGGAACGCGAGGTGGCATTGCGTAGTGCCAAGGCGGTGAAAGAGGCTTTTGATAGAGATAAATATGATGTCACACTGATTGACGTACACGGGAAACAGTGGTGCTATGTTGATAGCAATGGTGGTCGTTGGCCGCTGAATAAGGACGATTTCTCACTTACGGTCAGCGGGGTCAGATACGAATTCGACTATGCCTTTATTATAATACATGGTACTCCGGGCGAGAACGGAATGTTGCAGGGATATCTTGACATTATGCATGTACCTTACTCTACGGGCGGTGTGGTTCCCATGGCGGTAACGTTTGATAAGGTGACTTGTAAACGTGTGGTGGCGAGTGTGGGAATTTTACAGGCGAAAGATGTGTTGCTGCGCAGGGGCGATGAGGTGAATGCCGACAAGATTGTGGAGAAACTCGGATTGCCTCTTTTCGTGAAACCCAATGCGAGTGGCAGCAGTTGCGGTGTGACAAAGGTTAAGTGCGTGGAGGAGTTGGCAAAAGCCGTTGAGGTGGCTTTTGGTGAGAGTGATGCGGTGTTGATAGAGGAGTTTCTGGCGGGCAGAGAGATGGCTTGCGGTGTGCTGATAACCGACAAGAAAAGAGTGTTGATGCCCGTTACGGAGATTGTTCCCAAGAACGATTTCTTTGATTACGAGGCCAAATATACGGCAGGCATGTCATCGGAGATAACTCCGGCACAGATTCCTGACGAGTTGCGTGACGAGTTGCAGGGGCTGGCCGAGAAAGCTTATAGGATATGCGGCTGTAAAGGTCTGGCCCGAGTTGATTTTATGGTTACGGACAACGGCCCGTATATGATAGAGATAAATGCCATTCCCGGAATGGGTGTGGGAAGTATTGTTCCGCAGCAGATTGAGGCTATGGGCATGAATATGGGCGAGGTGCTTGATTTGATAGTTGAGGATACGATATGAAACAGACGATGATAGAGATAGACGGCAAGATTATCAGTACCGATATACTGACCACTCCGTTTTTGTGTGACCTGAAACAGTGTCGCGGTTTGTGTTGTGTGGAAGGTACGGGCGGTGCGCCGTTGGCAGACGAGGAGATAGATATTCTCGAAAGGGAGTATGACAATTACAGCAAATATATGATGCCCGAGGGCAGGGAGATTGTGGAGAAACACGGCTTCATGGTCGTTGATGACGACGGAGAGTACAGTACACCGTTGATTGAGGGGGCGGACTGTGTCTTTTCGTTCCAGGAAAATGGCGTGGCATATTGTGCTATCGAACGAGCGTTCAAGAATGGAGAGTGCGGTTTCCATAAGCCGGTCTCGTGCCATCTCTATCCTATCAGAGTAAAGCGATTCAAGAACGGCAGTGTGGGGCTAAACTACAACCGTTGGGACATCTGTTCTTCGGCATTGGAGTGTGGCAAGAAACTCGGTGTTCCGATGTATAAGATGCTGCAGGAGGCCATTGTGAGAGCATTCGGACAGGAATTTTACGATGCGCTCGGTGAGGCGGAGAGCTATCTCAACAATCTGTCGGAAGAGGATGACGAATAGAAACCGAACAAACAACAGACATATACATGAAGATAAGGAATATATTGATACTGTTGGCGACAATGTCGGTCGCATGGGTGGCAACGGCACAACGTGTGTCCAATACGAGTGCCTATCCGCGTTTGCCGATAGACACATTGGAGTCGGCAACGGAAGGTGTCAAGATAATCACTTTCACCAACAATACGTGGGAGTACTACTTCCCCGAACGAGAGGAGTGGGATAAGAATGAGATATTCACCGAAAATTGGGTTACGGACAAGGTGGCGGCTTACAAAGATGATGTTAAGACGCTGCCCGACGAGATGGAACTCACTCTGATTGATGACTTTGATGATTTCCATCCTCCTTATATCGGCAAGGTGTACTCTCGTTACGGCTATCGTGGTCGCCGAGCGCATGGCGGAACGGATATTCCTCTTGATAGAGGAGATCCCATCTATTCCACTTTTGCGGGTAAGGTGCGTTATGCCAAGTACAACTCGGGCGGTTACGGATATTTGGTTATTGTGCGTCATTTCAACGGCTTGGAAACCTATTACGGTCACCTTTCGGCGGTGAATGTAGCGGTGGACGATTATGTGGCTGCGGGTCAGGTTATCGGTTATGGAGGAAATACGGGTCGCAGTACGGGTCCCCACCTGCACTATGAGATGCGTTACCGTGGAATGACATTCGATCCGGAACGATTGATTGATTTTCAGGAGGGCTTTCTGCGTTTTCAGACCTTTGCGATTGAGAAATCATATTTCAATGTCAATTCACGTGCCGATGAGATGTTGGAGGAGTATGATGATGAGTTGGAACTCTTTGCTCAGAGTGGTGATGAATTGACATCGGAGGATATTCTGAATAATATAGAGAAGGCGGAGGCGGAACGTGCTGCGGAGGCCGAACCCAAATATTATACCATCAAGAGAGGAGATAATCTGGGTAGCATAGCCCGCCGACACGGAATTTCAATCAATGAATTGTGCCGTTTGAACGGAATAAAATCCACTTCCACAATTTACGCAGGAAAGAGATTGAGAGTTAAATAACATACAAAAAAGCAGTCCGAAAATCGGGCTGCTTTTTGTATGTGTGAGTTATGTGTGAGTTATGTGTGAGTAGGGAATTATTTGCTGTAATCTCTTGCACCGAAAATCATCGAACCGATGCGCACCATGTTGCTGCCGCACTCTATGGCTAACTCGTAGTCGGAGGTCATGCCCATCGATACGGTGTCGAACTCCTCACCAATCATGTCGCGATAACGTTCCTGCATCTGTTTCAGGGTGCGGAACTCCTGCTCCACAATATTCATGTTGTCAGTGAGTGAGCCGACCGTCATCATACCGCGCAGGCGAATATTTTTATACTCTTTGAACTTGCCTGATGCTATATATGTGTCCAGTTCGTCGGCCGACCAGCCGCTTTTGCTCTCCTCGCGTGCCAGATGCACCTCCAACAGCACATCTATTACACGGTTGTGTTTTGCGGCCTCTTTGTCTATGCAGGCAAGCAGATTGTCCGAGTCGATGGAGTGAATCAGCTTGACAAACGGAGCTATGTATTTTATTTTGTTGGTCTGCAAATGACCAATCATGTGCCATTCTATATCTTTCGGCAGAGCCTCATATTTCTCTTTCATCTCTTTCGGGCGGTTCTCGCCAAAAGCGCGTTGTCCCGCCTCATAGGCCTCGGCAATCATCTCGGCCGGATGAGTTTTGGATATGGCTATAAGTTGCACATGATTCGGGAGTGATTCCCGAAGTTGCGATATGACCTCTTTAATTGCCATTTTTATTTCAGTTTATTAAATTTAATGCTTGGTTAATGCGCCGCCAAGTTTGTCATATACCACATCATATAGAAAAAGTCCTTGTGCAGGTGCGGAGGAGCTCGAAAGCGACAGGTTGCGAGCCTCGATTATCTCCTCGAAGCGTTCGGGCGAGATTTTGCCTCGACCCACATCCAC
>JAGBHS010000129.1 GCA_017935385.1 Tidjanibacter sp. | reverse complement strand
GTTTGTGAAGGTTACTTCTGCGGGTGTGATTGAGAATCATCCTCACAATGTGACCATTACTAAGGAGGCTCCCAATTACTCTCCCGATAAATAGTGAAAATTAGTTTGACGGAGATTTCTTTTTTGAGAAATATTGGTTATATTTGTAAAGAGCGGAAAAAAGGTAAAATACAACAGTTTAAGACATGAGAATCCTTGTGGAGAAAAGAGTGAAGACCGGTGGTCGTAAGTTGCACAGGGATAACCAGTTGCATGTTGAAGGTGGTTGTATTGTGTAAAATAGAGAGGGCGTTTTATAGGCGCCCTTTTTTTTGGAATCATCAAACAAGGAGAGGGATAATGACCGGAAGATTGATATTGAAAGGCGGTACGATTTGCAGGGCAAGTGGTTCGGAAGTGGGTGATGTGCTTGTGGAGAACGGAGTTGTACGGCAGATTGGCGGAACGGTTGAGCCGAAAGATGGCGATGAGGTGTATGATGTTGCGGGCAAGTGCGTGATGAGCGGACTTGTGGATGTGCATGTACATCTGCGCGAGCCGGGCTTTTCGTATAAGGAGACTATTGAGAGTGGAACTAAGGCTGCGGCACGCGGCGGATTTACTACGGTGTGCTCAATGCCCAATCTGAATCCTGCACCCGATACGTTGGACAATCTCTCGGAACAGTTGAGGCTCATTAGAGAGAGTGCCGTTGTGAAGGTTATCCCTTATGGTACGATTACGGAGAGAAGAGCCGGATCGCAGGTCGTGGATATGGCGGCCATGAAACCTTATGTGGCGGCGTTTACGGATGATGGCAGCGGTGTTCAGGCAGAGGGAGTCATGGAGTTGGCGATGCAGAAGGCGGCCGAGAATGATGTGCTGATTGCGGCACACTGTGAGGTGGAGTCGTTGTTGCATGGCGGATGTATTCATGACGGAGAATTTGCCGCACAGAACGGATTCAAGGGAATCTGTTCGGAGAGTGAATGGAGAGAGGTGGAGAGAGATATAGAGTTGGCGGAGAAGACGGGTTGTCGTTTCCATGTGTGTCATGTGTCCACGAAAGAGAGTGTGGAACTGGTACGCAAGGCGAAGGAGCGCGGACTTCCTGTCACGTGTGAAACAGGTCCCCACTATCTGACCATGTGTGATATGGATTTGAAAGATGAGGGCCGTTTCAAGATGAATCCGCCGTTGAGGAGCGCTTTTGACAGGGCTGCACTGATTGCGGGCATAAAGGACGGTACGGTGGAGATTATTGCCACGGACCATGCACCTCACTCTGCCGAGGAGAAGTCGCGCGGACTGGTGGGCAGCGCAATGGGTGTTGTCGGATTGGAGACATCGTTTGCGGTGGTGTACTCACGTTTGGTCAAGACGGGGGTTATCACGATGGAACGTATGGTGGAGCTGATGGCCGACAATCCACGAAGAATTTTCGGACTGGAAGGCGGTCTGGAAGTGGGTGCTGCGGCCGACATAGCGGTTTTTGATACAGAGGTGCAGTACAAGGTGAATCCCGAGGAGTTTGTTTCGATGGGTAAGAGTACTCCGTTTGAAGGTTGGGATGTGCAGGGATGTGCCGTGATGACTCTGGTGAACGGAGAGGTGGTCTATAAGGCCGAGGCATAGATGTGCTGGCAGGCCGGACAAGACTCCGAGAAAACGCAATATTAGGAAGGGAAATATAAGAAAAGAAAAATGTATAAACAAGGCATATATAAGATTGTTTCGAATAGCCGTATAGCCAAGTCGGTTTATAAGATGGTGTTGGAGGGCGATACACAGTATGTGACGGCACCGGGTCAATTCGTGAATATAGAGTTGGAGGGCAAGTTTTTGCGTCGTCCCATTTCGGTGTGTGATTATGACGAACGCGCCATTACGATAATTTATAAGGTTGTCGGAGCGGGAACGGAGCAGATGAGCCATATGGCCGAAGGCGAAGAGCTGGATGTGCTGACCGGGCTTGGAAACGGATTTGATACGTCGAAGGCCGGCGAACGCAACCTGCTGGTAGGTGGCGGTGTGGGCGTTCCTCCGATGTATAATTTGGCCAAAACGTTGAAGGCGGCAGGCCGACAGGTTAGTGTGGTTATGGGCTTCAATGCGGAGGACGAGATCTTTTATGCCGAAGAGTTTAAGGCACTGGGCGTGGATGTGTATGTTGCTACGGCCGACGGCTCGGTGGGAACAAAGGGTTTCGTTACGGATGTGATAAGAGAGAAGGCATTGCAGTATGACTATTTCTTTACGTGTGGTCCGCTGCCGATGCTCAAAGCGTTGTATGATGCGACGGGAGAGATTGGCGGCCAGTTGAGTTTCGAGGAGCGCATGGGGTGCGGATTTGGCGCCTGCATGGGATGCAGTTGTCAGACCAAATATGGCACGAAACGAATCTGTAAGGATGGTCCCGTATTGTTGAAAGAGGAGGTAATTTGGTAGAGATATGGCAGAGAGAGTAACAGATACCAGAGTGGTACTCAGTGGTGTTGAGTTGGATAATCCGGTGATTGCGGCCAGCGGAACGTTCGTTTATGGCGAGGAGTTCAAGGATTTTTACGATATAAATATATTGGGTGCGTTTTCGTTCAAGGGTACGACCAGAGAGCCGCGTTTCGGTAATCCCACCCCGCGAATTGCCGAGTGCGAGAGTGGAATGATCAATGCAGTCGGTTTGCAGAATCCGGGAGTGGACGCGGTGATCGAGCACGAGATTCCCAATATGCGTAAGTTCTACCATAAACCCATTGTGGCCAATGTGAGTGGTTTTTCGTTGGATGACTATGCGTATACGTGTGAGAGGTTGGATCCGTATGCCGATATTTTGGAGGTGAACGTAAGTTGTCCTAATGTGCGCCATGGCGGCATGAGTTTCGGTACTCAACCCGAGAGTGCGGCTGAGGTGACACGTGCGGTGAAAGCGGTGACCACGAAACCTGTGTATATCAAGTTGAGTCCCAACGTGACGGATATTGTGTCGATAGCAAAGGCGTGCGAAGAGGCGGGAGCCGACGGCTTGTGCCTGATAAACACACTGTTGGGAATGCGTATAGATGTGGCACGAAGACGCCCCGTTATAGCCAATAAGATGGGTGGTTTCTCGGGAAGAGCCATATTCCCGGTGGCAGTGAGAATGGTGTGGCAGGTGGCACAGGCATGCCGCATACCTATTATGGGATGTGGCGGAGTGGCTACGGCTACGGATGTCATAGAGATGATGATGGCGGGAGCCACGGCAGTGCAGGTGGGCGCCGAGAATTTGCGAAATCCGTATGCCTGCAAAGAGATTATAGAGGCGTTGCCGGCCGAGATGGAACGTCTTGGTATTGACCGATTGAGTGATACTATCGGTATAGTGAAATAGGAAAATATTAACGAAAAAACAGATATACAGAGATGAGAGATGTGATTATAGCCTGCGACTTTGCGAGTGCCGAGGCAACATTGAATTTTTTGGATAAATTCGAAGGCGAAAAACCGTTCGTGAAGATTGGAATGGAGCTGTATTATGCGGCGGGTCCCGAGATTGTCAAGGAGATTAAGAAGAGAGGTCACAAGATTTTCCTCGATTTGAAACTGCATGATATTCCCAATACGGTACGTAAGGCAATGAGTGTCTTGTCAAAGTTGGATGTAGATATGTGTAACGTACATGCGGCAGGTACGGTTGAGATGATGCGTGCGGCTGTTGAGGGACTTACCCGTGAAGATGGTACAAGACCTTTGTTGATTGCAGTTACGCAGCTGACCTCTACAAGCGAGGAACGTATGCAGAAAGAGCTGTTGATCAACGCAACGATAAATGATACGGTTGTTAAGTATGCGCAGAATGCCAAAGAGGCTGGTCTGGACGGAGTGGTATGCTCTCCGCTGGAAACCCGTTTGGTGAAGGATAGTTGCGGAGAGGAGTTTATGACGGTAACGCCGGGCATACGTTTTGCAGATGGTCAGGTGGGAGATCAGGTGAGAGTCACCACACCCGAAAAAGCCCGCGAGTTGGGCTCGGACTACATTGTTGTGGGACGCCCCATAACAGCAGCCGAGGACCCCGTGGCCGCGTATCGCAGATGCGTGAAGGAGTTCTGCGACTAAATAGAAAGGAGCAAAGAGATGAAACCAATCATGATTTTTTATCAGCGTAACTGCCCGTTTTGCAAAAAGGCATTCCGCTATATGGAGGAGGCAATGGAGAGAGAGCCTGAACTGCGAGAGTTGAAGATTGAATTGGTTGAAGAGACCGAACAGCCGGAGTTTGCCGACAAGTTCGATTACTACTATGTCCCCACGTTCTATGTGGGTGGCGAGAAGGTGCATGAGGGTGGAATTTTTGCCGAAGAGGTGGTGGAAATCTTGCGCTCGGCCATGTAGTAATCGGGAGAGAGGATATATGATTGAACGAGAATAAATGTTGAAAAACCAAGAGATATGAAAAAAGAAATTGCAAAGGATTTGTTATCTATCGGAGCAGTGTTTTTGCGCCCCGAGGAGCCGTTTACATGGGCAAGCGGTATTAAAAGCCCGGTTTATTGTGATAATCGCCTGACTCTTACGGCGCCTGCTGTCAGAGATGCCGTTGAGAAAGGTTTGGCACAGACGGTTAAGGAGAAGTATCCCGAGTGTGAGGTGTTGATGGGTACAAGCACCGCAGGTATTGCCCATGCAGCAATTACGGCCACTATTTTGAACCTGCCGATGGGTTATGTTCGTAGCGGTTCGAAAGACCATGGTCGCAACAATCAGATTGAGGGTAAGTTGGAGAAAGGTCAGAAGGTGGTTATCATTGAGGATCTGATTTCGACGGGCGGCAGTTGCATTGAGGTAGCAAACGTATTGCGTGCGGCTGGTGCCGATGTGCTCGGTGTGGCAAGTATCTTTACGTACGGAATGAAGAAGGGGTTGGATAGATTGGCCGAGGCAAATCTGTTGAATTACAGCCTTTCGGATTTCGATACCCTGGTGGAGGTCGCAGCTGAAGAGGGCTATATCAAGGCGGAGGATAAGGAACGTCTGATAGCATTCCGCAACAATCCTTCGGATGAGAGTTGGATAAAATAACCTAAAACAAAATAGAGAACTTAAATGAAACATTTGATTGATCCTACCGACCTGTCGGTGCAGGAAATTGATGAGATCATCGAACTTGCGTTGGATATCATTGCCAACAGGGAGAAATACAATGATGTTTGCAAGAACAAGAAACTGGCTACTCTTTTTTATGAGCCGAGTACCCGTACACGATTGAGTTTTACGGCAGCCATGATGGAACTGGACGGTAATGTGATCGGTTTTTCGGATGCCAAGAACTCGTCGGTGAGCAAAGGAGAAACGGTTGCCGATACGGTGCGCGTAATCAGTTGCTTTGCCGATATTATCGCTATGCGCCATTTTATAGAGGGAGCACCTTTGGTTGCGGCACAGACGGCAGTTGTGCCCATTATCAATGCCGGAGACGGAAGTCACAGCCATCCCACACAGACACTGACCGATTTGCTGACCATTAAGAGAGAGAAAGGTCGTTTTGATAATCTGACCATCGGATTCTGCGGTGATTTGAAGTTCGGTCGTACGGTGCATTCGCTGATTAAGGCGTTGTCAAGATATGAAAATGTCAAGGTTGTGCTTATTGCGCCCAATGAGTTGCGTCTGCCTTCTTATCTGAAACATGAGGTTTGCGAAATGCATAACATTGATTATAAAGAGGTGGAGAGCATGGAGAGTGTTATGCCCGAATTGGATGTTTTGTACATGACCCGCGTGCAAAAAGAACGCTTCCTGGATCAGGATGATTTCGATCGCTTGAAAGACAGCTTTATTCTGGATTGCAAGAAACTCGAAACGGCCAAGAAAGATATGGTGATTCTGCACCCGCTGCCTCGTGTCAATGAGATTCTTAAAGAGGTGGATGCCGATCCGAGAGCCGCATATTTCCGTCAGGTGGAGAATGGTAAGTTTGTGCGTATGGCTCTTATCTGTAAACTACTGGAATGGAGTAAGATGGAGGAGAAGAAGAATGAACTGGTTCCGGCTGGTACATTGGTGAACCAGATCAAATGCTCGAATCCTCGCTGTATCTCAAATATGGAGAATGTGGACTCATTGTTCCGTCCTGCCGAGGAGGGTGAAGGTGTTTACAGATGTTTGTATTGCGAGGCAAAAGCCAGATAGTAAATTTTAACGTATAAATTTGCTATAAATATAGAATAATTTAGTATCTTTGTCACGTTATGGGGGCTTTGTCCTAATGACAGCCGAGATGTGCTTTTCGGTAGGGAAACCGAGGGTGAAACAGATGGCTGGAAATAGGGGACGAGTTGTTATAAAACGCCGCAACGGGGCAAAAAAATGAAATTTAAGAGATTCATAGATTCATATCAGAACGGTCGCGGAATGTCCGCAGGTTGTTTTGTATACGAAAATATGAGATAGATATAAGACCGCTGTAACTGCGAAAGCATGTTACAGCGGTCGGTTTTTTAAAAGTTCGAAAAAAGTAGAGAATAGAAACAGTTATGAAAGTCGGAGTAATTATGGGCTCGGCCAGCGACTGGGGAGTTATGTCGGCAGCCGTTGAAACATTGGAGCAGTTCGGAGTACCGTTTGAAAAGAGGGTAGTAAGCGCGCATCGTACGCCTGATTTGTTGGAAGAATATGTCAGAGGCGCACGCGAGAGAGGTGTAGATATTATTATTGCTGGTGCGGGCGGAGCAGCTCATTTGGCAGGAGTCGTAGCGGCATTTACCACATTGCCAGTTATCGGAGTGCCTGTTAAATCGGGTGCTTTGAACGGCTTGGATTCATTGCTGGCAATGGTTCAGATGCCGTCGGGAATTCCGGTGGCAACGGTGGCAATTGACGGAGCAAAGAATGCAGCGTTGTTGGCAATCTCTATTTTGGCATTGGGAAATCAGGAACTCACCGACAAGTTGGCTGCTTTCCGTGATGATATGAAGGCAAAAATTTTGAAAACGGAAATCTAACGAAATATTATGAAGAATTACCGCATCTACGTCGAGAAGTATCCCAAGTATCGAGTTGAGGCATCGAGCCTGAAAAATGAGCTTAATGCAAACCTCGGACTTGACATTAAGGAGTTGAGATATGTGAATGTGTATGACTTGTTCGGTTTTACGGAGGAGTTGTACGAGAAGAGTCGTTACAGTGTCTTTGGTGAGATAGTAACCGACTTGGTTAGCGATGAGTTGGAGTATAAGGGCAAGAAGTATATTGCTGTAGAGTATCTGCCCGGCCAATTCGATCAGCGAGCAGCATCGGCCATTGATTGTGTGAGATTGATTGATCCGCAGGCTGATGTGAACATCAAGAGTTCGAAGTTGTTGATTTTCGACGACGGTGTGGCTGAGAATGATATTGAACGCATCAAGAAATACTACATCAATGCAGTTGAGTCGCGTGAGAAGGATTTGAGTGTGTTGAGTGACAGCGAGGCCGCCGAGGTGAAACCGGTGAACGTGATTGAAGGTTTCAGAGAGATGCAGAGAGCCGATTATGGCGAGTTCTGCAAGAGCTACGGACTGGCTATGAATGAGGACGACCTGAATGAGGTTGTTATGTATTTCCGCAAAGAGGAGAGAGATCCTTTTGAGACGGAGTTGAGAATTTTGGATACTTATTGGAGTGACCATTGCCGTCATACGACCTTCACGACCGAGATTTTGGATATTAAGGTTGATGAGTCTTTTGTGAAAGAGGAGATCGAGGACGCATTGGATCTGTATCGCAAGATGAGAAGCGAGTTGGGCAGAGAGAATAAGAGCCTTTGCCTGATGGATTTGGCTACGATAGGTGCTAAATATTTGCGCAAGAAGGGCTTGCTGGACGACATGGAGGTCAGCGGTGAGAACAATGCTTGCAGCATTTTTGTTACGGTTGATGTGGATGGCGAGGACCAGAAATGGTTGTTGCAGTTCAAGAACGAGACCCATAACCACCCGACGGAGATTGAGCCTTTCGGTGGTGCTTCAACATGTTTGGGCGGTGCAATCCGTGACCCGTTGTCGGGACGAAGCTATGTCTATCAGGCGATGCGTGTGACGGGTGCAGGAAACATATATCAGAGTGTTGCCGACACGATTGCAGGAAAATTGCCGCAGAGAGTTATCTCTAAGAAAGCGGCCGCAGGATATTCGAGCTATGGTAACCAGATTGATCTGGCAACCACCCATGTGAGAGAGATTTATCATCCCGACTATGTGGCAAAACGTTTGGAGGTTGGTGCCGTTGTTGGCGCCGTGAAAGCAGAGAACGTGCGTAGAGAGGAGCCTGTGAAGGGCGATATTATGTTGTTATTGGGCGGCAGAACCGGTCGTGACGGTATCGGCGGAGCTACGGGTTCGTCGAAGGGTCACAACATGAAATCGCTGGAAACTTGCAGCAGCGAGGTGCAAAAGGGTAATGCTCCGGAGGAGAGAAAATTGTCGCGTCTGTTCAGAAGAGCAGAAGTTACGGCACTGATCAAGAAGTCTAATGACTTTGGTGCAGGTGGTGTGAGTGTTGCTATCGGTGAGTTGACCGACGGCCTTGACATATATCTCGACAGAGTTCCCGTGAAGTATAGCGGTTTGAACTCTACGGAGTTGGCTATCAGTGAGTCGCAGGAGAGAATGGCAGTTGTTATTGAGGCCGGCGACAAGGAGAAATTTATGGAGTATTGCCGCGAGGAGAATATTGAGGTTACCCATGTTGCCGATGTTACCGACTCGCAGCGAATGAGAATGTTCAATAAGGGAAGACTGGTGGTTGATTTGGCTCGCAGCTTTATTGACAGTGCCGGTGCCAAACATTATACTAAGATTGAGATTGGTGCAGTGGAGCAGAAGAATCCGTTTGCCCGTACGGTTGAGGGTGCAACTCTGACCGAGAAATTTGTGAGCAATCTGTCGGATGACAATGTTGTGTCGCAGAAGGGTATGATAGAGATGTTCGACTCAACGATTGGAGCGTCTACGGTGTTGATGCCTTACGGAGGTCGCACACAGGGAACGGAGAGTCAGGTGTCGGTACAGAAACTGCCCGTCGGAAATCACTTCACCAATACGGCCAGCATCATGGCTTATGGTTACAACCCGTTTGTGACTACATGGAGCCCCTATCATGGAGCAGCTTATGCGGTAGTTGAGTCTATCAGTAAGGCTGTTGCTGCGGGAGCCCGTTACAGCACCATGAGATTCTCTTATCAGGAGTATTTCGAACGCATGACTACGGCTAAATCGTGGGGTAAACCACTGTCGGCATTGCTGGGCGCGTTGAAGATGCAGGAGGCATTCGGACTGCCTTCGATCGGTGGTAAAGACTCTATGAGTGGTACGTTTGGAGATATTAATGTGCCGCCCATGCTGATGTCGTTCGGTGTGACCACTATGGATGCGAGAAATGTTGTCAGCCCCGAATTCAAGAAGGCAGGCAATAAGATATATTTGATTAAACACACTCCGCTGGCAAACTATATGCCCGATGTGGAGCAGTTGAAAAAGAACTTTGATTTTGTGACGGAAGCTATTGCTGCCGGAAAGATTGTTTCGGGTTATGCGGTAGGATTCGGTGGCGTGGCCGAGGCTGTCGCCAAGATGACATTCGGTAACGAGATTGGTGCCGAAGTTGAGTACGATGCCGACAAGTTGTTCGACTATGACTACGGTTCGATTGTGGTTGAGACGGCAGAAGAGTTGGGTTATGAGGCGGCACAGCTGATTGGTCAGACCGTTGAGTGCGAGTGCTTGAAGGTCAATGGCGAGAAGATGAGTATCAAGGAGTTGGTTGATGCCAATACGGAGAAATATACAGAGATATATCCCGATAGAGGTGTTACTGGTGGTGGCGATGTCAAGGAGAGCAATACTGCCAAATGTAAGATCGAGTATGAGGGAGAGCCTGTTGAGGAGGTTATTGCCTATATGCCCGTATTCCCCGGAACAAACTGCGACTACGATATGATTAAGCAGTTTACAAGAGCCGGTGCAAAGACCACAACGAGTGTCTTCTGTAATTTGGAGAGTGATGATATTTTCCGTTCTATTGAGGAGATGAAACAGCGTATCAGAGAGTGTCACATCTTCGCTTTGAGCGGTGGTTTCTCGGCAGGAGATGAACCCGATGGTAGCGGTAAATTTATTGCCAATGTGCTGAATAATGCCGAGATTGTGGAGGAGATTCACGCGCTGTTGGATAGAGGCGGATTGATTATAGGTATATGTAACGGATTCCAGGCATTGGTTAAGTCGGGTCTGTTGCCCTATGGCCGTCTGGGTACTGTGACCAAAGAGTCGCCCACGTTGTTCAGAAACGATATCAACCGTCACGTGTCACAATATGTGACCACCCGCGTGGGAACGGTTAATTCACCTTGGTTGGCAGGCTTTGAGGTGGGCGATGAGCACGCTATCGCAGTGAGCCACGGAGAGGGTAAATTTATGGTAAGCGCCGAGTTGGCCGAGGAACTGTTTGCTAACGGCCAGGTGGCATTCCAGTATGTGGATGCAGAGGGTAAACCCACTTCGGAGGCACCATATAACCCGAACGGTTCGGACTATGCTATTGAGGGTATTATCAGCAAGGACGGTAAGATTTTGGGTAAGATGGGTCACTCGGAACGTTATGAAGAGGGGCTGATGAAAAACATTGCCGGAAATAAACGTCAGGATCTGTTCCTCAATGCGGTTAATTATTTCAAAAAGAAATAGAGCCCTTGCGGACGTAAGAAAAAGAAGAAATAGAAAGAAAAATAAAAAAAACGAGAAAAAGTTATGGCTAAAAGTTACGAAGATGCAGGCGTAAACCTCGAAGCGGGTTACGAAGTTGTCAAACGTATCAAGAAACATGTTGCGTCTACAGCCCGTACGGGTGTGATGGGAACTATCGGAGCATTCGGTGGAATGTTCGATTTGAGTGCGCTGAACTATAAAGAGCCGGTGCTGGTAAGCGGTACCGACGGCGTGGGAACAAAGTTGAAAATCGCATTTGCAATGGACAAACACGATACAGTTGGTATTGATGCGGTTGCAATGTGTGTTAATGATGTGTTGGCACAGGGTGCCGAGCCTCTGTTGTTCTTGGACTATGTGGCAGTGGGTCATAACGAGCCGCATGTGGTTGAGGCAATCGTGAGTGGCGTAGCAGAGGGTTGTCGCCAGGCAGGTTGCGCATTGGTTGGTGGCGAGACAGCCGAGATGCCGTCAATGTATGAAGAGGGCGAGTACGATATCGCAGGCTTTACTTGCGGTGCAGTCGAGAAATCAAAATTGATCGATTGCGGCAAGGTGAAAGTTGGTGACGTGCTGGTAGGTATAGCTTCAAGCGGTGTTCATTCAAACGGTTTCAGTCTGGTGCGTAAGATTGTTGCCGATGCGGGTCTGGATCTACACAAAGAGTACGAGGAGTTGAACGGCCAGAAGTTGGGCCTGACTCTGTTGACCCCCACCAGAATTTATGTAAAGCAGGTGCTGGATGTGATTGCACAGTGTGATGTTCACGGAATCAGCCACATTACGGGTGGCGGTTTTGACGAGAATATTCCCCGTATCTTGTCAGAAGGTCAAGGTATTGAGGTACAGGAAGGCTCGTGGGAGATTCTGCCAGTATTCCGTCTGTTGGAGAAATATGGTAATGTGCCTCACAGAGAGATGTTCAACATCTTCAACATGGGTGTAGGTATGGTTATCGCATTGGATGCTTCGGAGGCAGACAAGGCAATAGAGATACTGAAAGGACATGGCGAGAAGGCAACCGTTATAGGTAAGGTTACCGATAGCGGCAAGGTAGATATTGTAATGCAATAAACGCTGAGCAG
>JAGBHS010000128.1 GCA_017935385.1 Tidjanibacter sp. | reverse complement strand
TATTAGGTAATCGCTTGTTAAAAGCAGTAGATAGCTTGGTTGTTATATTTGGTAAGCCATCGTTTAAAACTCTGACAAAAGAACTTGAACCTTTATCAGAAAGATACGATTATGTATTTCGCATGAATCATATTGAAAATATACTGAGAAGACTTCGCTGATAGTTTCGTTCGTTGAAACGAACAAATTACTATAAAATGAGGGAAAGATAAACATGAACAATGTATTTTTCTTGTAAGGAGCAAAAAGTTGTGCGTGTTTTCATTTGTTTGTCAAAAAACACATATCTTTGCCTTTGATAGCCTCAGATGGTGTAGTTTGTTTGGCTAAAAAGCAGTATTTGATATATAACTAGTTGAAAGCCAAATGGGGCACAACTCTTCAACGAAGATGAATATTAGGATTTTTGAATTGTGTTGAAATAAAAACCCCCGTGAAAAAAACTCTTTTCACGGGGGTTTTTATGTGAGTATGATTTCTTATATGAATATAAATTTAAGAATAAACAACACCGCAAGAATGTACATTACGGGAGTTATCTTCTTGAAATTGCCGCAAATCATGTTCATGAGGACATAAATGATCATACCCAACAAAATACCGTTTGAGATTGAATAGGTAAGCGGCATCATGATTATACATATAAATGCAGGTATTGACTCTGAGAATTCGTCAAACGGGATTCTGGTTATCGGCTCAATCATCAACAAACCAACGATTATGAGTGCCGGTGCTGTGGCTGCCGACGGAATAGACAAGAATAGGGGTGAGAAGAAAAGAGCTATTGCAAAGCAACACGCAATTGCAAATGCGGTGAGTCCCGAACGACCTCCTTGTGCTACTCCGGCTGCACTCTCAACATAAGTAGTCGTGGTTGATGTTCCTAACATTGCACCAGCTGTTGTTGCAATGGCATCTGCCATAAAGGCTTGTTTGAGTCTGCCGATATGGCCGTTCTTATCAACCATGTTGGCTTTTGTGCAGACTCCAACCAGTGTGCCCACAGTGTCAAACATGTCAATAAACAAGAATGTAAACACCACCGCCAGCATGTCAAGTGTGAAAATGTTTTCTGTTTGGAACTGCATGAAAATAGGCCTAATGGATTCCGGTTGAGATATGATACCCTTAAACTCGGTCAATCCCATGGGGATACCTATTACCATGGTGATGATGATACCGATAAGAATTGCTCCCGGGATTCTCTTTGCATACATAAAGCCTGTTATGACCAAACCGATCATTGCCAATAGGGCAGAACCGGAGGTGATATCTCCAAGGGCAACAATCGTTGCATCGTCATGAATAATCACACCTGCGCTACTCAAACCAATAAATGCGATGAATAGTCCGATACCGGCACCTATTGCATTCCTTAGGCTGATTGGTATGGCATTGACAATGGCTTCTCGCACATTGGTCAGGGTCAAGACAATGAAGATGAATCCTTCTATAAGCACCGCAGTGAGGGCGAATTGCCAAGAGTAGCCCATGCCAAGACATACGCTATAAACAAAGAATGCATTCAACCCCATTCCGGGTGCAAGTCCAAACGGCATTTTACCCATGAAAGCCATTGCAATACATCCGATTATTGCGGCAATTGCAGTAGAGGTGAAGACAGCTCCACCCGGCATTCCGTCCAGTTTGCTAAATATTGTTGGATTTACAGCCAATATGTGCGACATGGTAAGGAATGTGGTGATTCCAGCAACGATTTCTGTTTTGATAGTTGTTTTGGTCGGATCGAATCCGAAAAGTTTATTAAGCATTAGTAATTAAGTGTTAATAATAGGTTATAAAGTTCGACAAAGTTATATGAAAAACTGGTTGTTCTATGGATAGGGCTATGTGTTCTATTAATTATTGGAAATAAAAATTCATTTTTTGAGGAAAATCAACACTATCTCTGAACTATTTGTCTTGGTTGACTAAGGGATGCAATGCTTCGAGAGTGTGATGCAGATGGGTGGTGTCGAGATGGGTGTATATCTCGGTCGTCACGATGGATTCGTGGCCCAGCATCTCCTGAACTTGTCTGATACTTGCTCCGCCTTGCAACAAATGGGTGGCAAAACTATGGCGAAAAGTGTGGGGACTGATATCTTTTTTTAACCCTATACGTTCTGCCGCATCTCGAACGATGTCAAAAACCATCACTCTGGTAAGCGCTTTCCCGCGTCTGTTCAAGAAAAGCACATCGGTTTGATTCTTCTGCAACTGCGGACGACACATCAAGTATAGATTCACCTGTTTTAATGCCTCTTCACTCATCGGAACAAGGCGTTGTTTGTTGCCTTTGCCGATAACTCTTACGATACAATCCTCAAAGAAGATATCCTGAATGTGTAATGAAATAAGTTCCGATACTCGTAGGCCGCAACTATATAACATCTCAAGCATGGCCTTATTGCGATGGCCGAGTGGAGTGGAGAGGTCAAAAGAGTCTATTAGTGCCGAAATCTCCTCAAATGTAAGAACTGTCGGCAGATGACGGCTCGATTTTGGGTGGTCAATGAATTCTGTCGGTGAGGTCGTTATTATCTCGGTCAATATCATGAATTTGAAAAAACCTCTCAGGCTGCTCAAAATTCTGCTCTGGGTTCGTTTGCTGACCCCGCGGTCATAAATCTTTGAAAGATACCGCTCAATCGTTTCGTGAGTTACGTTTTGCGGCTCCTGGATGTCCAACTCGGATTTTACACAGGCGGCAAATTCATGCAAATCCCGCATGTATGCCTCTATGGTATTATCCGACAACCGACGTTCAAATTTTATGTAGCGCATAAATTTGTCGAGTTGTTTTTGCCATGAATCCGCTGTCTTTCTCATAAAGTATTCGTATCTTTGATGCTAAATTAATAAAAATATCTGCATCATGAATTATGTTGAACTGAATATTCCTTTGCACGCAACAGAAAACGTGGAGGAAAAGAACGATATTCTTGTAGCCCTTCTTTCCGATTATCCTTTTGAGAGTTTTATGACCGAAAACGGAGTGCTTAAAGCATATATTCCGCAAGATAAACTTGTGGATTGTATGGGCGAGGTTGATTCGGTATTGCATGATGTGGGGGTGCAGGATGCGACCTATATCGAGATAGAATCAAAGGATTGGAATGCTGTTTGGGAGGCCGAGTTCAAATCGGTTGACGTGGATGGTATTTGTACTATCAGGGCGCCGTTCTCTCCCGCACCCGAATCTGGAATGGACGTTATCATCATGCCGAAGATGTCTTTCGGAACGGGACACCATGCCACAACATGTTTGATGATTTCGGAAATCATGAAGTTGCAACTTGCGGGTAAAACAGGTGCGGATGTCGGGAGCGGTACGGGCTTGTTGTCTATCGTGGCGGTGAAGGCCGGAGCTAAGCAGGTGGATGCGGTTGATATTGATACGTGGGCATATGAGAACTGCTTGGAGAATACGGCTGCCAACGGAGTGGAGCAGAGCATAAAGGTGTTGCTGGGCGATGTGACTGCATTGACAGGAAACAAATATGATTTTGTATTGGCTAATATTAATAGAAACATCCTGCTCAATGATATGGAGAGTTATGCCAAAATGCTCAACGAAGGCGGTGATCTGGTTATGAGTGGAATATTGGAAAG
>JAGBHS010000014.1 GCA_017935385.1 Tidjanibacter sp. | reverse complement strand
ATGAGAATCCGCCGCTTCTCGAAGAAGAACTTCCATTCGAGCTGCTACTGCTTCTACGGTTAGAATATGAAGAGCTATTGTTGTTGCTCGATGAATTGTTCCTACGATTAATGCTTGTTCCGCTGTTGGTGGTACCCGACGAACGGCTGCGACGTGTCTGGTTATTTACCGAGCCGTTCTTCTGTGTGGTACCGTTATTGGTCGAGGGAGCCACATTGTTTCTGCGATCAGAACCGCCTGCACCCGATCTCACTCCGCGAGCCTCACCACTCACAGCACCACCTCTTATTGAGGTCGCACCCTGATTCGGATTTACAGTAACTCTGTTACCGTTCGAGCCCTGCGGTCTGCCCACAACACCGCTATTGCCGTTATAGCTACCCGTTGCAGCCGGATTTCTACGATAAGTTCCCGTGGTGCCACTCAGAGCATCTCTATACGAGGTTCGATGTCCTCCTGCGGGACGCATTCCACTCGTTCCGGGACGAATCATTCCGGGACGTCTTATCTTAGCATAACCGGGTCTGTCATAATAGTGTCCGTGACCGGGGTGCCAATGATGGTGATGATGCGGACCGTACCAGCCACCGTGCCAATAGGGACCATACCAACCGCCATACCAATAGGGACGTCCCCAATACCAATCATTCCAATACCATCTGTTCCACGAGTAGTACGGATAGTTCCAGGCATGCCAGCTGCTGAAAAACGGCAACCCGACACTCAATCCCACCGAGATCGAAGGTGTTCCCCATGTTCCGAACATTGAGGTCACATACTTGGGCTCCACCCATATCTGATCTCCCATAACCATCACGTTATAATAAGACGGATCATAACGCAGTGTGGCATAATAGGAGTCGCCGTACAGATAGTTCGTATAACTCGTCGGAGTGTTATAAGTTACCGAGGCACGCCCTTTCAGACGGCGCTCGTAAGCGGTACCATAATCACTTACCAACAAATCATCCGATGACGACGAAGATGTTGTTCCCAAAATATCGTCAATCTCATCCAAATCCGATGCAATGGTTTTCGGTGCCACCGTACTTACTTCGCTATGCTGCGAGACAACCGTCGCAATGGCATGTCTATTATTTATAGCATAGAGGTCGTCATCCGCATAGGATACCGAAGCGAGCATCTGCGCGCCGCAACTGCTGAGCAGTCCCATGAACGCCAGTGCCGTTAGCGACAAATAAATCAACCTTTTCATAACCCAATAGTTTTATATTTTCGTATCACCACATTTACGCCTCAAAATCGTCTGTTTCAAGCAGCTTCAATGTGGCATTATCTCCTTCTTTCTATATATATGATGTTTTAAAAGGACGTTTCGTTGCTTTTGCCCGACAAATTTTCAATTCCGTCCTGCGACCAAAATTACAAAACACCGCCCAAATATCAATACATTATTCAATATTTATTCCACATATCAACGAAAAAAGACTATCTTTGCACATTATTTTTAAACATTTAGTTTTGTGGGGCGAGGGAAGATGATGAGCATATAATGGCATTCTCCGCACCACGATATATTTTGAGACAGAAAAGTTGCGTGTGGTAACGGATTATGGGAATCAGTCAGTACACGTCCGACGCCACAATATATTTTGAATAAAAAAAACGAATATGGCAAAAGAGTTGAAAGAACTTACCTCTCGCGAAGAGAACTATTCGCAGTGGTACAATGATTTGGTAGTAAAGGCAGGTTTGGCCGAAAATTCGGCCGTAAGAGGTTGTATGGTAATCAAGCCCTATGGCTATGCCATCTGGGAGAACATACAGCACACTCTCGACAAGATGTTCAAAGACACCGGACACAGCAACGCCTACTTCCCACTCTTTATCCCTAAATCGTTTTTCAGCCGCGAGGCAAGCCACGTGGAGGGTTTTGCAAAGGAGTGCGCAGTGGTGACCCACTACCGTCTGAAAAATTCTCCCGACGGAAACGGCGTCACTGTTGATCCCGCCGCAAAACTCGAAGAGGAACTTATCGTCCGTCCCACTTCGGAGACCATCATTTGGAACACATACAAGAATTGGATTCAGTCATATCGCGACCTGCCCATCCTGTGCAACCAGTGGGCAAACGTAGTACGCTGGGAGATGCGTACCCGTCTGTTCCTGCGTACCGCAGAGTTCCTCTGGCAGGAGGGCCACACTGCTCACGAAACCAAGGAGGAGGCTTTGGCAGAGGCCGAAAAGATGATTCGCGTATATGCCGATTTTGTAGAGAATTATATGGGCGTTCCCGTCATAATGGGTTGCAAGAGTGCCAACGAACGTTTCGCAGGCGCCATTGAGACCTTCACCATCGAGGCATTGATGCAGGACGGCAAGGCATTGCAGAGTGGTACTTCTCACTTCCTCGGT
>JAGBHS010000127.1 GCA_017935385.1 Tidjanibacter sp. | reverse complement strand
GGCTCCTGCCTCCTTGGCCTTACCTATCAGAGATCCGCCCGAACCGCTACATATCGCCACTCTGCGCACTTGTTTCTTATACGGTCTGCTATATCGCAATGCTTTGAGTCCCAGCACACTCTTCACTCTGTTCAGGAACCCCTCCACCGACTCTTCGTCGGGCAGTTCTCCCACAATTCCGAATCCCACATCGGGCCTTTCTGTACGGGTGGGTTCCAGCAGCGCAATCTCTTTCAGGCCGAACATATCGCCCAAACGGTGGCTGATACCCAGCGGAGCACTATCCAGATTGGTGTGACAGGCATAAAGAGCAATCCCATGTTGCAATGCTTTCGCCACCACGCGCTGAATATATGTCTGACCCGTTATCTGTTTCAGTCCGTGAAAAATAATCGGATGGTGGGCAATAATGAGTCCCGCACCAACCTCTATGGCCTGTTCAAGAACACTCTCCGTTATATCCACACACAACAGAGCCGCCCCCACTTCGGCCTCGCTGTCACCCACAATAAGACCCGCATTATCATAACCGGCCTGCCACGACAGGTCGGCCGCAGCCTCAATAATATCGGTCAACTCTTTTATTTTCATTTTTCTTCTTCTTTCAGATTTAATTTTTCGTCAGCCGGAAAATCAGAAGAAAATCTGCTTAACCTCCTCCTGCTTCTTCTCCTCGGGCTCGCTCACTTCGGGAATCACGATTGTTTCGCCCTCATCGACAGTCTTCGACTCGACAACAGCGATACCATCCTCATCCACATCGCCCGTCACCACCTCTTCCTCTGTCGTCTGCTCACTCTCGACGCCCTCTGTCTGCACCGACTCCTCCGCAACAGCCTCCTTATGCTCATGGGATGCCTCAACATTCTTCACAACCACGGGTGCCACCTCGGGAATCGATTCGGGTACCGACTCGGGTACTGGCTCCGATTGCGGCATCTGCTCCGACTCTGCCGGCTCTTCAACCTGTTCCATTTCCTCCTCTGCAACACTCACTTGCTCAAAATCAATCATAGAGAACAAATCGAGATACTGCTCCTCATATTTGGGTTTCTTCTTACGGCCACGTTTTGCAGGTTTCTCTTTCTCCTCCGTTGCCGACTCTTTTTTTGGACGTCCGCGCTTTTTCTCGCGCTTTTTCTCGCGCTTTTCCTCCGTCGCCACGTCCTCAACAGACGGTTGTTCTGTCGCCTGTGGCGCTACACTCTCCGCCTGCGGTTTCTCCTCCGCCACACTCTCGACAATCGGCTCGACAACGGTTACAACCTCATTCTCCACCGCATCGTCTTCATCAAATCGTGCGACCACATTCTCATCATTATCAATATCCTCTTTCACCTCACGCAACAGATTCCTGATCTTCTGCAAGCGCTGGATAATCTCTACGTTGTGATTGAGTTTGTTTTTGCCTTTCCTATCCTCCTTGATTTTCTTCTCGGCACCGGCCAGCGTCATACCTCTCTCCTTGACCAGATTATAGATCAAACCGATATTATCCACATCGGCAGGCGTAAACAGACGATTACCCTTATTGTTACGATGGGGTTTGAGGACAGAAAAGTGTTCCTCCCAAAAACGTATAAGCGACGGTTTCACTCCGAAAAGTTCACAAACCTCGCCCATTGAATAATAGAGTTTCCCTTTGGGGTGTACAATTTCATTCATTGCATGCATATTTTGCGCTAAATTAAAAAAAAATCCTCCCTTTTCAAACAAAGTATTATTTTTGTGGTTTGTTATTGTAATAAAATCATGTGCAAAACCATTATCAAAGGCCGAGTAGCCGAAGGAAGAAAAATAGGCCGCAAGCTAGGTTTCCCCACCGCCAACATCTCAATAGATGGCGGAGTGAAGTTGCGTGACGGGGTCTATGCCGGTTTGGCACACATTGACAACACCCGTCACAAGGCGGTCATAAACGTAGGTTGCAACCCCTCGGTGAAGGAAAACGGTGACCGCAGAGTGGAGGTACATCTGCTTGATTTCGACAAAGATATCTATGGACTTGAAATAGAGATAGAGTTTCTTTATTATCTTCGTGAGGAGTGCAAATTTCCCTCCCTCGAAGCTCTCGCAGAACAAATCGGCAAGGACAAAGCCACGGCAAACAGACTGCTTGACGAGTACACAAAACAATAACGGCACAAAACGGACAGAAACAAAAAAATTAATATTGTA
The DNA here is from genome assembly GCA_017935385.1 of Tidjanibacter sp. GTDB lineage: Bacteria > Bacteroidota > Bacteroidia > Bacteroidales > Rikenellaceae > Tidjanibacter. Next base: position 10,527 of record JAGBHS010000127.1, on the reverse strand, counting down.
CAAAAATGTTTTTAGACACTTCAATTCCTTACAAGGTAGCCGACATCTCTTTGGCCGATTGGGGACGCAAAGAGATTGAAACGTCGGAGTTTGAGATGCCCGGACTGATGGCTCTCCGCAAAAAATACAAGGATGCACAACCACTCAAAGGTGCCCGTATCACCGGTTCGTTGCACATGACAATCCAGACCGCCATACTGATCGAGACCCTCGTTGAGTTGGGTGCCGAGGTACGTTGGTGCAGTTGCAACATCTTCTCCACACAGGACCATGCCGCAGCAGCCATAGCAGCCGCCGGTGTTCCCGTTTTCGCATGGAAAGGCGAGTCGTTGGAGGAGTATTGGTGGTGTACGGCAATGGCGCTGACCTTCGAGGGTGGCAAAGGCCCCAACCTCATCGTGGATGACGGAGGTGACGCCACGCTGCTCATCCATCAGGGCATTGCCGCCGAAGACAACGCCTCAACCCTCGACCGCAAACCGGAATCATACGAGGAGTCTGTAATCATTGACACCCTGCGCAAACTGCTGGCCGAGACCCCCACAAAATGGCACGACATGTTGCCCGAGATAAAGGGCGTGTCGGAGGAGACCACAACGGGAGTTCACCGCCTTTACCAAATGGTGGAACGTGGTGAGTTGCTCTTCCCCGCCATCAACGTAAACGACTCTGTGACAAAGAGTAAGTTCGACAACCTCTACGGCTGTCGCGAATCGCTGGCCGACGGTATCAAACGCGCCACCGACATCATGATTGCCGGCAAGACGGTAGTGGTATGCGGCTATGGCGACGTAGGAAAAGGCTGTGCAAAGAGCATGAGTTCGTACGGAGCCCGCGTGCTGGTGACCGAAATAGACCCCATCTGCGCATTGCAGGCAGCCATGGACGGCTACGAAGTGGTGACTGTGGAGGATGCTCTGCCTGTCGGCAACATCTATGTCACCGCAACCGGCAACTGCGACATCATCACCCTGGAACACATGAAACAGATGCGCGATCAGGCAATCGTCTGCAACATCGGCCACTTCGACAACGAGATATAGATGGCTCGTTTGGAGAGCTGCGAGGGTGTCGTAAAGACCGTCATCAAACCTCAGGTTGATCGCTACACCTTCCCCGACGGACATGCGATATTCATTCTGGCCGAGGGTCGTCTGGTGAATCTGGGTTGCGCAACGGGTCACCCGTCATTCGTGATGAGCAATTCGTTCACCAATCAGGTGTTGGCACAGATGGAGTTGTGGAGCAGTGCAGGCCAGCGCAAGGTGGACGTTACCCGTCTGCCGAAGGTACTTGACGAGGAGGTGGCAAGATTACATCTGGGTAATCTGAGTGTTCACCTCACCCAACTGACCCAGAAACAGGCCGACTATATTGGCGTGAAAGTGGAGGGTCCCTACAAAGCGGAACACTATAAATATTAATGGTTTCGATACCACACAACAAAAAAGCAACCCGCGGTGGGTTGCTTTTTTTGTTTCATCATGTGTAAATCTTCTATAAGCCATCTACAACCGGGCCCTTATAATAACCACTTACCGCGTTACCATCCTCATCTATTGCTCCACTCCACTCAATCTCATAGACATCACCACTCACGTGATTAATCTTTACAACCAACTGACTCTCAGAAACAAACTCTTGTCCAATGCGTACATTGCCGTCAGACATCCGTAAACAAGAATATCCGTCATGACTCATAGCTGTAAGTTCCTCCGAATAGTTATAAGTTCCGCTATACATCTGGCCTTCGGTTGCAGCACTTTTATCTGCATAAAGATAATATAAATTCACAACCAAACCATCACCTCCGGCATCATAAGGAGTAGCATCTTCTGCAAAATAAATATCATATTCAGCAAATTCATCTGACGAGCCTACGGAATTAATGTAAAAGTCCGCATAATTCAAGTCGTAGGAGGTAGATCCAATCTTGCAATAATTTTTCTTATCATCGCCGTCGCCCCCATCATCATTGCCGCATGACGAGAAATTAATCATCATTGCCGCTGCGGTCAAAAAAATCAAAAACTTTTTCATAAGCGCATTTTTTAAGGGTTAATATTTTGGTTGCAAGATAGCAAAAAAATCCCCCCCCGACAAACTTTTTAAACATTTTTTTCATAAGGTTTGCAAGAAGTATCGAATGCGAAACATAGCTCCGTCAGCCTCTCGCCCCACCCAAAGGTATTTGTGTTAAAAAAATTTGCCGAAACCGAGGTAGACGCCGCCGAATTTTTTACCCACACAATCAACCTCCAACATCAGCGGACCGACAGGTGTGCGATAAGAGTACTCCAACCCGTATCCGAACAGGTCGTTCTTGAAATCAAACATCTCAAAGAAATTGTTGTTGCTGATGGCATAATTGGCCTTCAACGACACATAGTGGTATTTCCAAAGGCGGGTGCGCAGATTAAGACGCCCCACCATCACCGAGTTGTCAAAAATCTCCACATTACCAACACCTACAAAAGGCAACTGCTGTTGCATGTAACGACCAGCATATCGGCCACCCATATAGTTCAAATAGGGATAAGCCACATTGTCGCCAAACACCGTACGGCCATATAGAGCCGGTATCAACGTCACTCTGTCGCCCAAAGCCTTTGCCCACTCCAAAGAGTATTGCAAGGCTCCAAACGGAGGCTCATCCTCATACTCGACACCATTATCGGTATAAAGCGTATAGTCGGCCATGAGGGATGTTCCGCGATTGGGATAAAACGCGTCATCGAAACTCTCGTAATGCAACGCAAACTTATAATTCAAGAATTTGTGTTCGTTGATAGGAACAAAATAGTTGTTGTCTACATAAAGGAACTCGTCATAGTTGTAATGTTCGTACTGCACTCCGAGAGAGGCATTGAAATTCCTCAAATAGATATTGGAGAAAGCCGCCTCAATACGATTTCGGTTAAAAGTCGTGGTGTGGCTCTTGTTGCCATCTTTATATATGGTGAAATCGTTGTGACTGAACATATATGACATGTGCAGATTGGAGAGCAAAAACCTGCGCCCCGTATCAAAATAGAGATTCACATAAGGATTGCCACTCAAACGAGCCGTTATACCCGCCTTGGGACTGTACACATTTCCCTTGACCGAGGCGATACTCGTATCCAACAGAATTGAAGCCAACTCCTCCGAGTCGAATCGGAATCCGACAGAGAACGAGGCACGTTCACGTTCGGTAACATATATGGTCAAGTTATATGGCGGCTGATTGTCAAGCGTATATGTAACATAAGAGAAAGAGCCCGAACCACGCATCTTGGCCACGATATCGTTAAGTCGCTGACGGGTGACAATGGAGTGCGGCGTGATTCCGAGATAACTCATCATATAACTGCTCTGCTGACCCGTCAAACCATCAAAAACAACATCTCCCACATAAAAAGCCGCATCCTCCTTCGAAGGTGCATTCACCCCCTCGGGGACATAGTCCTCCTCTATGCCTATGAGTTTTTTCAGCGCCAGAATCTCATCATATTGTTCGCGAGCCTTTGCCTCACCCCTCTGTATCAACGTATCAATGGCCGCCGTATTGAAACTCGCCGTACCATACGGATCAGTCACGGGCCGTATATACAAATCGACATTGGGTCTGTTTGCCGCCCACTTCTCTCCAGCAGAAAGTGTCAATATCTGATCCAGCAATCCCGTAGCCGTTTTCAGCTCCTCATACGAAGGCGACTGGCTGCCCACATCTACACCAATCACAATGTCCGCCCCCATATCCAGCACCACATCCACCGGAAAATTGTTCTTCACTCCGCCATCCACCAACAACATGCTGTCCAACTCCACCGGAGTAAATGCACCCGGGATGGCCATACTCGCCCTGATTGCGGTCGGCAGACTGCCCCCGCGGGCAACATACTCATTACCCGTCACTATATCATAAGCCACACACGCAAACGGAATGGGCAGGTCGTCAAACGACGCCACATTATGATAGCCAATCGTCAGCTCATTGAGCATATTGAGCACATTCTGACCCGCCAGAATGCCGGCCGGCACCTTTATTCCCTCCTTGCGCGAGTAGGGCACCTCTATAAGAAATTTATCAGCAGTGATACGTTCTGCATACAACTTGTTGCTACGCGACACACGATCGCCCAACAAATCGCCCCAATTCTGGGCGCGAAACAAAGAGTCCATCTCGGCAGGCGTGTAACCAATGGAGTACATTCCGCCCACAATGGAGCCCATACTCGTACCGGCAACATAATCAATGGGAATCCCCGCCTCCTCCAAGACCTTCAATACTCCCACATGAGCCACTCCTTTTGCTCCGCCACCACTCAACACGACACCAACTTTCTTGCGGGGAGCAGCACTCTTCTCCTCGGCAACCGACAAAAACGGCACCATCAAAAACGTCAAAATCAACAAAAATCTTCTCATTCCGACCTCCTTTTCTTAATGATTGGAGCAAATTTCATGTAAAAATGTATTTTTTGTTTACGACATCCTCCGCCTTTCACCCTCATCAACCATCGCGCCTAACCATCAGGAAAACACCGTTTAACACAGTTTTCAATCACGATATTACAAATATAATAAATTCCCGAAATAGAATAAAAACTATTCTCACAAAAAACTTTTTAAAAAGCATTTGCGACGAATAATTTATTTTGTTTATCTTTGCAGACTGTTTAACCAATTAAAATTTTTAAGAAAATGCCGAAAATGAAAACCAATGCCGGTGCAAAGAAGCGCTTCGAGTTCACCGGTACAGGAAAAATCAAGAGGAAACACGCTTATCACAGCCACATCCTCACCAAAAAAACCAAAAAGCGCAAACGTATTTTGGATAGCACCGCCATTCTTACTCCCGGTGATGCAGCCAAAGTAAAGAAACTCCTCGTTAAATAATTCCCGAATCGGAGTTGTTTGAACGATTTTTATTGGAGTATTGTTAAACCAAGAGTGAGTTAGCCCCAAAGAGTGTGAGAGAATCACACCGCTAACCATTCGTTAAAACTTATTAATTATGCCAAGGTCAGTAAATGCAGTAGCATCAAGAGCCAGAAGAAAAAAAGTTTTAAAACTTGCCAAGGGTAACTTTGGTTCAAGGGGAAACGTCTGGACCGTCGCCAAAAACACGGTTGAGAAAGGTTTGCAGTTCGCTTATATCGGACGCAAGAACAAAAAGAGAGTATTCCGTAGCTTGTGGATTACACGTATCAACGCAGCAGCCCGCATGAACGGTATGACTTATTCAGAATTTATGGGTAAATGCAATGCGAAAGGTATCGCCCTCAACCGCAAGGTTTTGGCCGATCTCGCCATGAATAACCCCCAGGCATTCGAGAAAATTTGCAACACGGTTAAATAGGTTTGCAATAACAGCAGACACGGACAGATGCTCTCATGAGAGGGCATCTGTTTTTTTATGCCACACCATTAAAAATCGGGCTCGAAATCCACTGAATTCCGAGCCCGATGCATCTCTCCTCTTCTCGCGCCTACAACGTACGGCCGCCAATAAAATCACACAGCAATCTCAATGACTCCTTGCAAGGCGATTCGGGATATTCGGCCACCAAAGCATGGGCGGCGTCAATAAACTCATTCATCACCTGAGAGGCCATCTCTTTTCCTCCCTGCGCATCTATTATCTCGCACAATTTCGTCACGCACTCTTCATCCTCATCGGCACGACGTACAAGAGCCAAGATCTCCGCCCTCTCCTCATCCGATGATTTTTCCAATACGGTCAGCAATGGCAAGGTTATCTTGTGTTCCCTCAAATCGCCGCACGACGGCTTACCCGTCTGCGACTCGGGTGCAAAATCAAGAATATCGTCTTTTATCTGGAATGCCATACCGATATTGTAGCCTATCTGCCAAGCCTTTTTCACCTGTTCGTCAGCAGCATGCACCGCTAAAGCACCGGCACCGGCACTAATGGCAAACAACGAAGCCGTCTTTCGGCAGATAATATCATAGTATGCCTCGCGGGTCATTCCCAAGGTCTTGGTCTGTTCGTCCTGCAACAATTCGCCCTCGCAAAGACGATTCACCGCCTCCACAACATAAGTATTCAGGTCATAATAACCCGACTTCATGCTGCTCAAAAAAGCAGTTGCCAGAATCATATCTCCAATAACGATGGAGATATGAGAGCCGAACTGTCCCATCAGCGATTTTTTCCCGTGACGCACGAACGACTGATCCACCACATCGTCATGGATAAGCGACGCATTATGTACCAACTCCACCAACATGGCCGCCTGATAGGCACGTTCGTCGAGTTCAACGGTTGCAGAATGAATCTTGGCCATCAGCAACACCAATGCAGGGCGCACCCCTTTGCCTCGATTAACCAACACATAGGTCAAAATATCATTGATATTCTTGTTCGTATTGGTCAGCGCCATACGCATATACTGCTCATAACGGATCCATTCCTCCGTCAACGGCTGTTTTATTTGTTCAAGTGTTGTCATAATACGAATTGTTCAGCACACAAATTTAGTGCAAAAAAAGATAAAAAGGAACCTTTCCGACACATCTAATTGTATTTTTTCACCACATCCCGTTACGCTTCATTACAAATATCGGCATACTTTTCAAAATCAACTCATCCCCTCCCCTAATTTACCGGTTGATTATGAATGAATATGTTTAAAAAACTCACAAAATTTGCGTACCTTTGTGGATTAGGACACAAAACAGAGAAAAAGATGAAAAATTCAAAATATAAATCCTGGTTACCTTATTTGCTGACGGTAGCACTATTTTTCGTGTTGGCTGCGGTTTATTTCGCACCTCAATATCAAGGCATGACGCTGAACATGCATGACGACCTGCAATACAAAGGTATGAGTCAAGACATCAGAGTTCACAACGAACTTTATGACGAGGATCCGCAATGGACGGGCAACGCCTTCGGCGGCATGCCCTCTTATCTGAACTCCATAAAATATCCCTCCATGATAATCCGCGAGGCCGGTAATGCGTTGATGCACGTTGTCGGCAATCCGACATGGATGATATTCATGGCAATGTGTTCGTTCTGGATAATGCTGTTGTTGTGGGGCATAAACCCATGGGTGGCCATAGCACCCGCCATAGCATACGGATTCTCCACCTATTCGATACTGATAATCGGAGCAGGCCATTTGGCCAAAATGCTCACCTTTGCATATGCCCCGTTGCTCATGGGTGCCGTGGTTTATACGTTCCGCAGTCGTCACATGTTGCTCGGCTCCATGTTAGCGGCTCTGTCCGCATCTCTCATGCTGGCAGCCAACCACCCGCAGATAACCTACTACTTCGTAATCATCATTGCGGCATATTGGATAAACGAGTTGGTGCAGGCAATCAAAAACAAGACACTGCCCCACTTCGGCAAAGCAACAGGCATGCTGATTCTGGCTGCCGTTTTGGCGGTAGGTTCCAATCTTGCCCCGCTTTACTACACCATGCAGCACTCGCCCGACACCACACGCGGAGGCAGTGAACTGGCGGCCGACAGTGGAGAAAGCGACGGCAAAGGACTCGACTTGGCCTATGCCACAGCATGGAGTTACGGCAAGGCGGAGAGTTTCAACATGTTCATCCCCGATTTCATGGGAGGAGCCACGGGAGCATTCGAAAGCGGCGGAGAGGTTTCCGAAGCACTGAAGCCCTACGGCATAAAAGCCGAACACGGTGCCGCATACGGCATTTCATCATACTGGGGCAAACAACCTGGCACGGCAGGTCCGACTTATATAGGAGCCGTGGTGATATTCCTTGCCGTAATGGGCTTGTTCGTATTGCAGGGCCGCACCAAATGGTGGGTTCTGGCAGTGAGCATCTTTGCACTTCTACTCGCATGGGGCAACAATCTGATGTGGTTTACAGAGTTGGCGTTCAAACTGTTACCCGGATACAACAAATTCCGCGCAGTGGCCACCACCCTCGTGATAGTGCAATGGAGTCTTCCCTTGTTGGCAGCTCTCACTTTGGCTAAAATCTACAACACCCGAAACAACGCGACAGACAAAGCCACAACAGACTTGCTTCGCCACGGTCTGAAATGGTCTTTAATCATTACGGGCGGTCTGGCACTCTTCTTCATGGTGGCAGGCAAATCACTCTTCGCATTCAGCGGAACATACGATTCGCAACTGCCCGAAGATATTGTGATGGCGATGCAGGCCCAAAGAGCCTCAATGCTCACCAGTGACGCATTCAGATCATTGCTGTTTGTTCTGTTGTCCGCCTCAACGGTCTTTTTCTTCATGAGAAAGAAGTTGAGTGCAAAATGGTTCGTGGCGATATTTGCCGTATTGGTGTGTATAGACATGATACCGGTAGACATGCGTTTCCTGCCACACAGCAAATTCGTGGAGAAGAGCAGCACAGAGATAACCCCAACAGCCATAGACATAGAGATATTGAAAGACAAGGAGCCGGGTTACAGAGTGGCCAACATGGCTGTCAGCACATTCAACGACGCCACAACCTCTTATTTCCACCGTTCGGTGGGCGGTTACCATGGAGCCAAGTTGCAACGCTATCAGGATATCATTGACCACTATCTCGGACGTGGCGACCTGAACATATACAACCTGCTCAATACAAAATATTTCATCATGGCCGATCCCGAAACGGGTGCGTTGACATACCAACAAAATCCGGACGCAAACGGAGCAGCCTGGTTTGTCGAGTCGATCGATTGGGTGCAAGGCGCCGGAGCAGAGATCGACCTGTTGGGCAAGATAGACAACAAGACAAGCGCGGTGGCCGACGAGAAATTCCGTTCACAGGTGGGTGACGCCAAATTGGGCGACGGAATAATATCCCTCATGGAGTACTACCCCAACCGCCTCACCTATGAGTACGAATCAAAAGAGGGTGGCGTGGCCGTATTCTCCGAGATATTTTACGACAAGGGTTGGACGGCATACATAGACGGCAATGAGGCACCCTATTTCAGAGCCGACTACATTCTGCGCGCCATGTATCTGCCTGCCGGCAACCATAACGTAGAGTTCCGTTTCCGCGCACCCAACTTCAACACAGTTTCCGCATTGACACTTACCTTCTCGTTGCTGATTCTTGCAGGACTCGCAGCGAGCATAATAATATTATTAAGAGATAATAAGAAAAACGATGGCACTTCAAGAGAATAAAAGCCTTCAACGCAAGGTTCGCAAATCCTACATGATCTCAACGGTCAGCATCGCATTGGTGTTGTTCCTGCTGGGCAGCATGGGTTATTTCATACTCAATGCACTCCGCGCCGCCGACAACATGAAAGAGAGCATGACCCTGCACGTGATGCTGAACAAAGATATTAACGACGAAACCAAAGCACAACTCGTCACCAAATTCGACGAGCAGGAAGAGATAAAAAATTTCATCTTCATCTCCAAAGAGCAGGCAGCCAAGGACTTCAAGGAATATGCCGGATCGGACTTTGAAGAATTTCTTGACATCAACCCCCTGCCCGATTCGTATGACGTGCATCTGAAAGCCGACTTTTCGACCAAAGAGGCCATTCATGCACTCGAAAAACGCATCGCCACATGGGACGGAGTGAACGAGGTGGTCTACCAGAAAGCCATCATCGACCAGATAACAACCAATCTGAACAAATTTACAATGCTCCTGTTGTTGTTCGGTTGCACTCTGCTCATCATTTCTCTCATATTGCTCAACAATACAATCAATATCAGCATATTTTCGAAACGCTATTTGATAAACACAATGAAGCTCGTTGGAGCTTCAAAGTGGTTCATCATGAAGCCTTTCCTCGGCAGCAGCATCCTGCAAGGCGTATATGCCGCCTTGATAGCCATAGCAATGTTCGCCGCCATGCTGGCCGGACTGCACGAAAGCGTACCCGACCTGTTGGTTATGGCCGGACGCAACATAGTCTATCTGATTATCGGTTCGTTGCTGGTGGGAGGAGTTCTCATTTCTCTCGTGTTCACACTCCTTTCTCTCAACAAATTCATCAACATGAATACCGGTAAAATCCACCTGTATTAAGAATATAACAAACGCACAATCATAATGAAAACAAACAAAAACAATACTCCGTCACAGACGGAACAGAACGACAAGATGGCTCTGACAAGCAAAAACTACAAACTGATGCTCATCGGATTGGCGGTCATAGTCCTTGGTTTCATTCTAATGTCGGGTGGTGGTAGCGACGACCCCAACGTCTTCAATTACGAAATGTTCAATTTCCGTCGCATTACCCTCGCACCAATTCTTGTCATCGGCGGATTCGCCTTCGAAATCTACGCCATCATGAAACGTTTTTAAACACTGGTAGTGTAGTGGGACGTGGGGAGTCCTTTACAAACTCCCAAAGAACCACTGAACAACAAATGAATAAAAGCACTGGGAGTGCAGTGGGGCGAAGGGGAGTCCTTTACAAACTCCCAATGAGCCACTGAACAACAAATGAAAAAAAAGCACTGGGAGTGCAGTGGGGCGAAGGGGAGTCCTTTACAAACTCCCAATGAGCCACTGAACAACAAATGAAAAAAAAGCACTGGGAGTGCAGTGGGG
>JAGBHS010000126.1 GCA_017935385.1 Tidjanibacter sp. | reverse complement strand
GCCGCCATGAAATATGAGGAGGATTAAACTATGGCACTTAAGGCAAATCAGGCTATGACCGGCAAGGCTCGTCTCTCGTACTGTCACCTGCTCACCCCCCGCTCGTCTAACGGCGGCGAGCCCAAATTCAGCGTAACGATACTGGTCCCCAAGACAGACACCGCGACCAAAGCGCGGCTGGATAAGGCCATTGAGGAGGCCAGCAAAAACACCAGTTCGATGAATGGCGTACCGTCCGGTTTCACGGCAATAGACCGTATTACGCTGGGATGGCAACCGTCAGATTTGATTATTATTGCAGCACGTCCCTCTATGGGTAAAACAGCCTTTGTTCTATCCATGGCAAGGAACGTCGTACTGGAACACAACAAGGCTGTGGCATTCTTCTCGCTTGAAATGAGTGCCTATCAGTTGATGATGCGTCTGTTTGTATCGGAATCGGGACTCGACTCAAAAGATATTCGTAGCGGTCGTCTGTCACCCGAGGATTGGAACAAGCTTGAACAAGCGACAAAACCATTGTCGGATGCTCCTTTATTCATAGATGATACCCCCGCACTCCCCATTAATGAGTTCCGTTCCAAAGCACGTCGTCTGAAAACCCAATACGACTTGCAACTCATCATTATTGACTACCTGCAACTTATGAGTGCCGGCAGCAGCGAAACAAAAGGAAACCGAGAGCAGGAAGTGGCATTTATATCCCGTTCACTGAAAGCCATTGCAAAAGAGTTAAATGTACCCATCATAGCACTTTCGCAGCTCAACCGAACAGTTGAGAGTCGTGGAGGTACCAAACGTCCCCAGTTGTCGGACCTCCGAGAGTCGGGAGCCATTGAGCAGGATGCCGATATTGTGGCATTTATCCACCGTCCCGAATATTATGGATTGACAGAGGATGAATCAGGTGCATCTACGGCAGGGCTGGCCGAAATCATATTGGCAAAACACCGTAACGGAGAGACCACCGACATCAAACTGCGATTCAGAAAAGAGCAGGCTCGTTTCATGGATCTCGACGAGGCGACGGTTCCTGCCGCGGAAGACTATGGAACGATAGACAGCGAAGGATTTGCAATGACGGGTGCGCGCGATTTTGATCTCGGCGATTCGACATATAGCTCATTCGACAATAACGATATGTCTCCTTTCTAACCTACTAAAACATAGATAAGATGTTCACCAAGTGCTATGCAGCCACACTGACAGGTATTGAGGCCATATTGGTTGAGGTTGAAACGAATGTTTCGCCCGGACTCGGAATGTCACTTGTAGGCCTTCCCGACAATGCCGTAAAAGAGAGTCAGGAACGCATACGTTCGGCATTCATGAACAGCGATGTGAGAATGCCCGGCAAACGAATAATTGTCAATCTGGCTCCTGCCGACATCAAGAAAGAGGGGTCGGCCCTTGACCTGTCAATAGCTGCTGCCATACTCGGCGCAACGGAACAAATAGCACAACAGAAACTGACGGATTACATGATCATGGGAGAACTATCGCTTGACGGAACGGTAAAACCCATAAAAGGAGCTCTTCCCATTGCTATCAATGCCCACAAAAATGGATTGAAAGGAATCGTTCTGCCAATCAGCAATGCAGATGAAGCGGCAGTGGTAGAGGGATTGGAAGTAATTGGAGTAACCTCTTTGAGAGAGTTTATAGATTGGATGAATGGAGATATCGAGATAACTCCCCACTCAAAAGAGATGGCAAATAGTCTAGCCAAGAAGACTCCTTATGCAGAGGATTTTGCCGATGTCAAGGGACAGGGTTACGTCAAACGTGCTTTGGAAGTGGCCGTAGCAGGCGGACATAATGTAATAATGATCGGCTCTCCGGGTTCGGGAAAGACCATGCTGGCAAGAAGAATGCCGACCATAATGCCTCCATTGACTCTTGACGAAGCCCTCGAAACCACAAAAATCCACTCGGTTGCCGGCAAACTCGGAGCCGATATGGGGTTAATGACCCAACGCCCGTTCCGTTCACCCCATCACACCACCTCTCCGGTAGCGTTGGTAGGCGGTGGCAGCAATCCGCAACCGGGCGAAATTTCGTTGGCACACAACGGCATCTTGTTTCTTGACGAACTTCCCGAATTTGGTCGCAATATATTGGAGGTTTTGCGTCAACCGTTGGAGGATAAAAACATCATGATTTCAAGAGCAAAATACAGCATTGAATATCCCGCAAATTTCATGCTGGTTGCCTCCATGAATCCTTGTCCGTGCGGTTATTATAATCATCCAACGAAAGATTGTGTTTGTTCTTCGGGGGCGGTATTCAAATATATCAACAAGATATCAGGGCCATTATTTGATCGAATTGATCTGCACGTCGAGGTCGTTCCGGTATCCTTTGAGGAGATGTCTGACCCCACTCCGGCCGAAAGTAGCGCCACAATTCGTGAACGAGTAATAAAAGCACGTCAGATTCAGAGTGAACGTTTCAAGGGCCTGTCGGGAGTACACACCAATGCTATGATGAGTTCCTCGATGATAAAAGAGTTCTGTAAACTGAGTGACCAATGCACCTCCTTGCTAGGCAAGGCTATGGATAAACTGAACCTATCTGCAAGGGCCTATGATCGCATCATAAAAGTTGCCCGTACAATAGCAGATTTGGCAGACAGCAAAGAGATTCTGCCGCAACATATAGCCGAAGCCATAAACTACCGCTCGCTTGACAGAGCGAACTGGGGACAACAATGAGAAACAGAGATAACATATCCGACATTCCGTTTCTTAAAATTCTGCCGTTTGTGATCATTGGCATTGTTGTCGGCAACTGGATTCAAATAAACAATATTATCTTATCGTGCCTGTCTGTCCTTTTTCTGGTCGCTAGTTTTTTATTCAGAAAGAGGGATATTGGCTCCATATTTATTTCTCTGAGTATATGTTTATTTGCAATGCTCATTTCGAGCATCACGCGACATAAGGAAATAGTACCAAAAGGAGAAAAAATAACATGCCTTACCACCATAGAATCAACGCCCTACACTCATGGTCGCTGGCAACAATGCGATGCACGCATAACTCTATTTAATCCTTCTGCATCAAAAGAATGGCATGAAACAAACGAACGAATTATTTTAAGGGTTGATACTTGTATAAATATTACCGCGGGCGACATAATGTTCGCCAAAACATATCTTAACCCCTTCTCAGAGTCTACGGGGTCTGATTATGCAAAATTAATGCGCCGCAGAGGCTTCTCGGGCAGTTGCTTTATCACCGCAGACAACAACGTGCAGAGGTTGGACTCAAAAGCCAAAAACATTCGCATTCTGTCCGCCAGGATTCAATCCTTTTTCATAGAACGTTTCCAACGTCTTTCTCTGTCAGAAAAAGCAGAGGCCGTATGTATGGCTATGACTTTCGGCAACAAGCAGATGCTTGCAAGTGAAGACAAAGAAAATTATGCACATAGTGGCACCGCACACATATTGGCCGTATCAGGCCTACATGTCGGAATCATTGCAATGATAGTCAACTGGTTATTGTTCTTCACGCCATTCATTCGCCGTGGCCATCTGTTGAAAAACATAATGGCGATTATCTCTATACTGTTTTTTGCATTGATGACAGGAATGTCGCCTTCGGTGGTAAGGGCTGCATTTATGTTCTGCGGATTTCAGATTGCTCTCGCCACATCAAGCCACTACAACAAGATAAATATTCTGTTGGCGACAGCAACCATGATGCTTCTTTTCAATCCCAATTATTTATACGACATCAGCTTTCAGCTTTCTTTCATTGCCGTAACGGGAATCATATTATTATACCAGCCGCTTTATCGGACCATTAGATGTAGATTTGCCATTGTTAATCAACTGAACGGATTAGCACTCGTAAGCATAATAGCAACCGTTGTCACAGCACCAATAATTGCCGCACAATTCGGCCGGCTGACCATTTGGGGCATCGTGATTAATCCCATAATAATGCTTACTGCAACCTTAATAATCACGTTATCATTCCTTTACGCCCTTTTGCCTTTGTCATTTCTGACCACACCAATAAGCTTCATATTGGATAACATAGCTACGTTACAAAACAATCTGGCTGAATTTTGCAGCAATTTATCATGGGGTTCATGGAGTGTTGATTTGCATGCCGTAAGCGCCATTGCGATATACCTCACCGCAATAGCAGGTCTATTTGTGGCACTCAAAATAAAAAGCAACAAAACCGAAAAACTCAATATAAATCAATGACCAAGGAAGAACTACATATCATTCGTTCAGACGAGTTTCGCACACTGCTGGAAACACACCTCAATGACGATCCGGTTAAGATAGCCCTATCAAACAGTATTCCTCATGCGGCACTTTTGGCCACACAGGTGAAATACCTTCAAAAGGCCCGAAAGAAACTACCGTCATACTATGCAGTCAGAGCTGTAATGACTCAAAAACTATTTGAACAGTCCAGCAGCGAACTCAGTTCGGCAAACAAACATTTTGAGGGAACCGATTGTGTTGACCTGACTTGTGGATTAGGGGTTGATTCTCTCTATTTGTCAAAGAATTTCAGTCGTGTCATCTCGGTTGAGAGAGATGAAATTGCATCCGAAATAGCAAGAATAAATTTCAAATTATTGGGTGCAGACAATATAGAGGTAGTTTGCGATTCGGCCGAGAATTTCATTAACATCTGCCCGCAGGTGGATACCATCTATGTCGATCCCGACCGCCGAGACGGCCAAAACAAGAGGCTGGCTGCATTGGAGGATTGCAGTCCCAATATAGTCGCCCTGAAAGATGCAATCATGTCAAAATGCAGGCGTTTTGTGATTAAAAGTTCGCCGCTGTATGACGTAGACGAGGCGTTCAAGGTTTTCGGTAATAGCGTAAGAGTAAATGTAATATCGGTTGGTGGCGAGTGCAAAGAGGTTCTTATAGAACTTTGTGAGGAGATAAGACAGCCATTGCTTCGTGCAACAAGCGGTGAATATGGCCATTACGAGATTGAGAAAGAACAAAACACAGCCATATGCACCAACGAGTTCAACGAGAGTTATAAATATTTGTTCCTGCCCGATGTCGCACTACGCAAAGCCCGAATGGCGGATGCATATATGGCCTCCGAGGGGATAGAGTATTTCGAAAATAATGGCATCGGTTTGGGCAACAATATGCCTGACAACTTCTTGGGGAAACGCTTTGAAACAGCACGCATCGTGGAGTACAAACCCAAACAATTACGTTCATTAGGTGTACGCACCATGGAGATAATGAAAATGAATTTTCCATTCCCCACCGCCCAAATCTGCAAAGATTTAAGAGTCAAAGAGGGTGGTTGTGACAAATGGATGTTTTGTAAACTTGCCGACAGGCTTTGGGCAATCGAGATAAAAGAATTAACTTTGTAACTATGAAGACAATTATTATAGGTAGTGGCAATGTGGCCGAAGCCATGGCAAAAGCCGTGGCCGAATCCGCGAACGAACTTGTTGCAATTTTGGCTCGCAATCGTGAACGAGGAGAGATGATTGCCGAAATGTGCGGCTGTCGCCATGTGGAACTCGGCGTGGAATTGCCGACAGCAGACTTATATATAATATCCATATCGGATCGTGCAGTGGAAGAGTTGGCCAAAGAGTTGGTCTTTCCGGCGGAAGCGATTGTCGCCCATACGGCAGGCGGGGTTTCGATAGACGCACTGGGCACCATAAAGAATCGTGCAGTACTCTACCCTCTTCAAACATTTACGAAAGGGCGTAAGATAGAGTTTGGACGCATCCCTTTGTTCTTGGAATACACAAATCAAGAGACAGGGGAAAAGCTCAAAGCGTTTGCCCAGACTCTTTCAGACAGCGTGTATGAGGCTGACTCCACTTTACGTAGCAAAATGCATGTCGCTGCGGTATTTGCATGTAATTTCGTAAACAGAATGTATGGAATCGGATATGAGTTGTTGTCAAAAGAGAGTCTGCCATTTGACATTTTGAAACCTCTGATAGAGGAGACTTGTGCGAAGGCATTGGACAGCAAAAATCCTGCATCCGTACAGACAGGGCCGGCAGTACGAAACGACCAAAACACCATGCAAAAACATCTGCAATACATTGAGGATGACGACACAAAAACAGAGATATATAAATTAATAAGTAAAGATATATGGGAAACTTCAAAGAAGATATAGCTCGTACCGAGGCGATGGTTTTTGATGTTGACGGAGTATTTACCGACGGCGGTATCACCCCGACAGCAGACGGTGACTTTTTGAGAGAATACAACACCAAAGACGGTTTTGTGATTAGATATGCCATAAAACAAGGACTCCCCATATTCATCATTACGGGCGGCAAAGGCAATAATATAGAACGTCGTTTTACCGATCTGGGCGTAACAAGGATATACAAAAATGCCGATGACAAAATAACCAATCTGAAACAGATTATTGCCGATTACGGATACAATCGCGAGAACATAATATTCATGGGTGACGATGCCCCCGATGTGGAGTGTATGAAATATGTGGGTATCCCTGTATGTCCGGCCGATGCAGTGAGTGATGTTCTGGATGTAGCTCGTTATGTGTCCGAATTCAATGGCGGGCGCGGTTGTGTCCGCGATATAGTTGAGCAGGTACTGAGATCGCAAGGCAAATGGGTAAAATACTCAGACGGAGTGGATGGTATCCGTTCAGAATAGATAATCATCACATATAAATTTATAGGAGCCGCAAGAAAACTTGCGGCTCTTTTGGTTTATTTGAAACAACATTATTCAAATATCAAGATTTAACATTATATTAAGATTAATTGGCTAAAATTGCACAACAAAAGCAATCTTTTGCCGTTATCTTGAAAAATAAGATTTTAATCCGGCTTAGTGCTGTGGTTGATTTGAAATTGAAACCGTTTTATTGCATTTGTTTTAATTACATATTTATAAAATATGTATGCGATTGAGAAAAAATAGAAAGAACTAATACCATGAAAACAGAAGAAATCATCAACATCGAAGATCTGGTAGACAAGAAACAAGACAACTCCATCTATTTCGAGGAAATAAACCATTCTATTACCACACTTAACAAAACTATCGAAAAACATCAGAGTTTTTACTCGGATTATGGTCTGGGCATATTCGTAACCAAAGGTTCATTTAACATCACATTAAATGGTGTTGAGTACCTTGTTGATGCCCAGGATGCGTGCCTATTGTTCCTGCAACCAAGAGATATAACAAACAACCTTGCTATCTTAGCAGACTTGCAAGGATATGTCCTGGGAGTCCATAGAGAGGCCATCAATGACGGCATCATGAACATGAAAGACAAAGCAGTCTTCCCATGGTCGAGAATGATAGAGCTTGCCAGCCACAGAAGCCCTGTTTGTAATCCCGGAGCTGAAAACATAGCTCTCTTGATAGATGCATTTGAGGACTTAAAGAAGGCATATCAGCGAGTGGATTTCAAGTTTCACAATGTACTGACTCATCTGAAAACCACCGAACTGATTCTCGAAATATTAAATATTCTAGTACCCAAAATTGAATCATTCATGACCGATCCAAAACCCAAGAAGGTGGGTTATAAGGAGTCTATATGCAATGAATTCCTGCTGCTGGCCATGAACAATCATCGCACTCATCATACACTGGATTTTTATGCCGAGAAGCTACATATCTCTACACAATACCTCACCCATCTGGTTAAAGTGGTACACGGTATGACCGCCAACAAAATCATCAACGACATGATTCTGTTGGATGCAAAAGCAATGCTGAAACTGCCGACCAAATCAATCAAGGAGATTGCTTTTGAACTCAATTTTGCCGATCAATCATCATTCGGTAAATTCTTCAAGAAACACACCGGCATCTCTGCATCTAAATACAGAAAGACTGAATAAGACGACACTGTTTTCTTCATTTTTTTATTACACGAAAGAGCCGCATCTGTTACTATTCAGATACGGCTCTTTTAATTATCTCTTATTTGATCCTTCTATATTTTAGGCATATTCTTCATGGGATAATCCAACGAATAATGCAATCCTACACTCTCATGCATTGCTTGCGCTTGTTTTATGATCAGATAACCCACCTCTATAAGGTTGCGCAGTTCGCATAATTTCTGATCCAAACGACTTCTTTGATAAAGTTCTTCCGTCTCTTTATAAATTATCTCCATACGACGGAATGCTCGTTCCAAACGAAGATTACTACGCACAATACCCACATAGTAACTCATAATCTGCTGCATTTCTTTGTAATTCTGCGTAATGAGAATCATCTCCTCATTTGCCACCGTACCGTCATCGTTCCAGTCGGGAATACCTTCGCAGAACTCAATGCCATCTATGCGCGACAAAGCATGTTTCGCAGCCTGATCGGCATAAACCGCCGCCTCAATCAATGAATTAGAGGCCAAACGATTGGCTCCATGCAAGCCCGTACATGAGGTTTCGCCCAACGCATAAAGATTATGAATATTGGTTTCGCCATTCAGATCGACCTTTGCTCCTCCGCAACAATAGTGAGCCGCAGGAGCAACAGGAATCATATCTTTCGTTATATCAATACCAATCGACAGACACTTCTGATATATATTCGGGAAATGTTTTATGGTTTCCTGCGGATCCTTATGCGTAACATCGAGATAGAGGAACTCGTCGCCACGAATCTTCATCTCATTGTCCATGCTTCTGGCAACCACATCACGAGGCGCCAACGAACCCATCGGATGGTACTTATGCATAAATTCCTCGCCATTTTGTAGACGCAGAATGGCGCCATAACCGCGCATCGCCTCCGTTATAAGAAACGCAGGACGTTCGCCCGGATTGTAAAGCGACGTGGGATGGAACTGGATAAACTCCATGTTCTCAATAATTCCCTTCGCACGATGAATCATCGCAATACCGTCACCCGTAGCAACATTGGGATTTGTTGTTGCATGATACAGATTACCCACACCACCCGTAGCAACCACCGTCACTTTTGATTGTATGGTTATAATCTTGTTCTTTTTAAGATTCAGCACATAGGCGCCGTAGCACTCTATATCCTCCATGTGACGATTAACCTCCTGCCCCAAGTGGTGTTGTGTCAGAAGATCCACCGCAAAATGATGTTCATAGACATCTATGTTTCTATGACGTTTCACTTGCGACATCAAGGCACGTTCTATCTCGGCTCCCGTCAAATCTTTATGATGCAGGATACGGCTCTCCGTATGGCCACCCTCACGATGAAGCTCATACTTACCTTCCGCCGTTTTATCAAAACGCGTGCCCCAACGAATCAGGTCTTTTATCAGTTCGGGAGCACGTTTCACCACCAATTCAACAGCATCTCTGTCACATTTGCCGGCACCGCACACCAGTGTATCATCTATGTGTTTTTGGAAAT
>JAGBHS010000125.1 GCA_017935385.1 Tidjanibacter sp. | reverse complement strand
TGACTGTTAATCAGAGGGTCCCAGGTTCAAGTCCTGGTTGAGGAGCAGAGTCAAGGTCGCAAAATTGCGACCTTTTCTTTTTTGTCAAAGTGGGGTGGGTTATGTGGCCGGCATGGCCTTACGCAAAACAAAACCTATTGGAGAAAAACGAGGCATAGTCGATCGACTATGCCTCGCTTTTTATGAGTGTCTTACAGCTGTGCCGTCAATTGTGGGTCGCTTTTCTGTTTTGGCGTATCCTGACGGTCTTTACCGTTATGTTTTGTGCGGTCGTTGCTGTTGCGATAGTTGGCGGGCGTGGTGCCATACTCCTTCTTGAATAGTTTGATGAAGTGCGATGTGTTGGGGAAACTGCACTCGTTGCCTATTTCGGAGATGGACTTCTTGGTTGACACCAACAACAGACGCGACTGCATCAGACGACGATTTATAATCCACTTGTGTGGTGACTGGTTGTAGATGCGTTTGAACTCCTTCTTGAACGAGGTTAGCGAACGGTTGCACTCTGCGGCCAACTCCTCAATGGAGATATTGTTGAATATGTTGTCGGTGATCACCTGCTTGAATTTCTCGATGGACGTATCTATATGTCCCATTATTTTGCTCTTTATGCAGCAGTCGTTGCGCGAGGAGATAAGGTATATGAGTTCTGCCATTTTGAGGGCCTCGGCCGTTTGATCCTGATTGAAGATATCCTCCTTTATGTAGCTGTTTATCGTGTAGAAGAAATTCTTCATCATGTTCCATGCAGGATAAATCACAAAATCCTTATTGTTGCAATTGCTGCATGAGTGGGGATTGGATAGGTCCATGTTGTAGCTGGTACTGAGTCTTGACAGTATCGCACTCAACTCATCGGATGTATAGAAAAAGACGATCTGTTCGAAGGGATGTTCATTGTCGGGAATGTCTTCTGTGTAGTGGTTGCCGATGCCGAGGTAGAACAGATCGCCCTGTTTTACCTCGTGGCGAACATCGCCGGAGTATATATATTTTCGGCCTTTCATTACGTAGCCTATACCGTGTCTGGTGTAGGTGTGAAGTTGGATGTCACCACGAGTCGGCTGGACATATTTTACGATGACAGGCTGTGATGTTTCAAAGTTCTGTTTGCTTTTCATTTTTTGATACTTTTTTTGTTTGAATAAATTAATCCGTACTTGAAATCATCACTGATGGAAGGACGGAGGTTGTTTTTGTTTTACCAAAAGTAGAAACAAGAACGTTAACTGCAAAAAAGTGTCATATAGGGTGTTAAGTGATTTTTAGACAAATTATCAACATCTTGTAATAATCTAATCAACAGTCAAATAAAAGGGTTGAATATTACAATGTAACCTTTTAATTTGATAATGAAGACTCAATATGAAATCAACTGTGTCCGAGAGTGTCATTAATCTTTGGTAGAGATGCAGAAATAAAGAACCTATTTGTTTGAGATGTTGCTTTTGTGACTATTGGTTTTTCTTTTGTTATACCAGGCATGTCGATATGGCTAATATAACGAGGGTGATATATGATAATGTTGCCATTTTCCCGTGTTTTTTGGAGTATAATTGATATAGTAAAGGTGTGGTCACGACACCCAGTATAGGGAATATTGCTCCGTCGGCCCAACCTAAAAGCAACTCGATAATGGCCAGGAACGATAGTGCCAACAAGCCGTCCTGTGCATATTTTGCGGTTATCAGGAGGGTGAAGGAGATGGTCTTTTTGATGGCCATAAATGTGAATATGCCGATCAGGAAACCTAATGCAAGTACCCCATGGAGGTAGTAGTCTTGCGGTATGAGTTCAATGAAACTCATGAGAGAGCCGTTTGCGAAGGCGCTTTTTATGCTGTCAAAAACATACAGGAACGGTTCGCCCGCAAGCCACCATACCCAACTTGCCAATATCAGCGGCAGGATGACGCCCAGGAGAGAGACCACCACAACGTTTGCCGAGTAGTGGAAACGGGCAGCCATGACGCAGAATACCAATGAAAATGGCATTACCGGCGGATATAACAATGCGGTGACTCCGAGAATGAAGTTGCATGCAAAGATGCGTTGCATTGACAACTGGCGCTGGAATACGGGTATGAACTGATTGATGCTCCACAATACCATCAGCGACAACAGCGCCGAACATAACGGGTCGGCCTGAGGTACAATGAAAAAGCCCACCAATAGAAACAACACCATCGGCAGAGGTGCATAGACCAAAGCCAAACCGTGACGGGTGATTGTTACGAGGGTCAGGATGCCGCTCAGAGCCAATGAGGCAATGGAAAGAGTTACGTACAGCCATGAGGGCAGTTGAATACTTTCAAGCAGTGCGCCCAAAGGAGAGGTCGCCATAACGTCGGAATGTGTCGTATCGCCCGTCGAGAAACGGAACATCAGCATTCCGGCGAGTAGGATGAAAGTTGCCACGGCAAGCCATGACGGTTGTTTCGTCAAATTTGTACGCATTTTAAGAAGTCAGAGTGTGTTTGTTATTAGTGATTTAGTAAATCAAAAATAGAAAATAATTTTGAGGTACTGCTTTTTGAACGAGATAAAAGCGTAAATTTGTCTTGAAATTTAACAATAAATTTATGTTGCAAATCTCTTATCAAACGGAACTTATAGAGGCGGGATGTGATGAGGCGGGCCGAGGCTCGTTGGCAGGGGCAGTTTATGCGGCGGCTGTGATATTGCCGAAAGGGTTCGCCGATGACCGACTTAACGATTCCAAAAAACTCACCCCAAAAGCCCGTTTCTTGTTGCGCGATGTCATTGTGCGCGAAGCAGTGGCGTGGGCAGTGGGGGTTGTGACACAGGAGGAGATTGACCGCATGAACATCCTCAATGCCTCGTTTGAGGCCATGTCAAGGGCGGTGGAGCAGTTGAAGGTGAAGCCGGAGTTGTTGCTTATTGACGGCAATAGGTTCCGTCCGCGACTGCCTATACCGTATCGTTGCGAGGTGAAAGGTGACGGTCGATTTGCAAATATTGCGGCGGCATCTATTCTTGCGAAGACTTTCCGTGATGAGTATATGTTGGGTCTTGCCGAGGAGTATCCTATGTATGAGTGGGATAAGAATATGGGATATCCCACCAAGGCGCATCGTCAGGCGATACTGGAACATGGCTTGTCGCCTTATCATCGTCTTTCGTTCAACTGCACTCCCGAACCCACTCTTTTTGACTCCATCATGGGGTAGGGCATGACGTGCGGATTATTCTTTGTTCCTGCCCGAAAGATAACGAAAACAAAAGTTGCGAAACATCTCGAAGATGGGAGTGTTGCTTATTACAGAGGCATTTTCAAGATAACTCCAAAACTCCACTCCGCATACGAAAGCTGTGAATATGTTTGCCAAATGCAGAGTCCGGAACGTGATGATATGATCATCTATCAGCCATGCCAGCCATATGCCGGCCATGATGAAACACAGTTTCTTGATTGTCTTCCAGGCCTTTCGGCTCTGGAATGTCCATGTGAGATTGTTGCGTAGGGTGCGTTGTCGGTCGGCGAGCACTCCCGTCACGAAGTCAATAGCGGTAAAGGCGGCGGCACACAGGCAGAGAGGAACTATGGGAGTGAACAAGCCCAATAGTGAGGAGAGTGCGCCGAAAAGGTATTTTTCTATCATGTTATTCATAGTGTCATGGTGTTGTGACGTATTCGGACGGGAGGCATGTGTGTGGCCGTAGTGTCTTGACGGCAAAAAAGAGTGGAGCCGGCCGTTTCTATACGTCGGTTAAAATTATGCACCCCGCTTTGTGGGGTGCGGGGTGCTGGTATTAGATTAAAATATTAGCGGCTATGGAGGTGCGGTGGAGTATGTTTTTGTGCGGATCGTACTCGGGATACTCCGCTGCATGGGCTTCGATGTGCTCCACAGCCACGGCGAGAAGGGTGTCGGCATCGGAACGGATGCGTTTCATCAGGCGGGACAGAGCCTTGTCGTTGGCGGGAATCAGATTCTGACCGGAAGGCTGAACCACCCCCGAGGCTCCCACTTGGGCCGCCACCGAGGGCAATAATAGGTATTTCACATAGTTTGCCAAGGGCTTTTTCAGGTAGCGATCCAACAGGTCGCGGTGGCGGCCCGCCTCAATGGCCGTGTAGAGGTCGTTGAGTACGGGGCGCAGGAATTTTTGTTGTGCTGCGAGGATCACCGCCTCGTTTACCGAAGTGCTGCGGAATG
This sequence comes from Tidjanibacter sp., assembly GCA_017935385.1. Classification (GTDB taxonomy): domain Bacteria; phylum Bacteroidota; class Bacteroidia; order Bacteroidales; family Rikenellaceae; genus Tidjanibacter. Next base: position 2,074 of record JAGBHS010000125.1, on the reverse strand, counting down.
CGGCATCGCCACTCATGGCGAGCTCCACAACCTCCTCCGAAGAGATGAGTGTTTTCATTGTTGTCTGTTTTGGTGAGGATTAAACGGAATGGTCGGATGAGATCTGTGACAGAAACTGCTGTTGCTGTCGGTCATCGGGATCGTAGTCGAGTCCATCGGCCTTGCGGGCTTCCCAGACTCTCATGTAGGCGGGTTTTGAACGTGAGGGAGGCATGTTGATGAATTGCAACGATGACGTATCCTCATCAAGAATCATGGCCATCACTTTGCGTAAGGGTTCTAGCAGCTCGGCCTGAGCAGAGAGGATGATGGTGTTCAGCGCCACCTCATATTCGTGTACGATACGGTCTGAACTGAAACCTCCCGCATAGTCAAGACCACTCAACGAACGGAACCACGAATGGGCTATGACGATGTCGCCGACGGCCTGATCGTGAAGATTCTTCCAGTCGCCCTCGTTGGAGGAGGTGATGGGGATGAAACGCGAACTGTCGTTCTCGTCGCAATCTTTTATCATGAACATTACCTGCCCCGGTTTGCCGGCAAACTTCTGTTGTGCGGCACGTGCCAACGCGTCGGCCTGCTCCTCGTTGTCCACACCGCCATCAAGCAACATCACTCCGGAGAGTTGGAACGAGTTGTCCAGACGGCTGATGTTCCATTTGTCGGTCTTGTAGGCGATGGCCGACACGTTCATACCCGCAATGTAGGGCGGAATGCCATAGTGGGAGAACATGGGCTCGTAGTCTTTGTAATGGATTATTGCGTGCAGATTGCCATCCTCGCCTGTCGTGAAGTTGGGAAATAGCGGTATTGTCTGCACCTCCTTTTCTGTAAAACGGCTCCAATCGTGGTGGAGGAGTATGGCGGAGTTGTCGCGCGAAACTCGGCATCGAGATGCATCCTGATGGAAAAGTGCGAGAAACGAACGCTGTTCGTCGGTCACCACCTCTACGAAGGCGTTGCCAAAGAGGGCGCGGTCGAATGCCAACTTGTGAATCAGTTCGCGTAACGATTCGCCCGAAGGGTTCACATGTTCCACCAGACTGTGTAACTTTGGCAAACCGTCGGACATGGTGAAGCCCTTGCCGGAGATGTAGTCCGCCTTGTCGTTTATGATTCTACGGTGGATGGTGGAACGGCGGGCCAGCAGTGCGAGGGCATAGGGGAAACGGTTGTCGTCGCCCCAACGCCAATAGGCATTGTTGCCTCGTTCGGGGACTGTTTGTAGGAATGTGTCGCCGAATGACAATCGGTTGGAGGGGGTGAATATTCTGGGAGTGTACAGACGGGATTCGTTCCTGCCGCCATGCTCTTCGGATGAGGGGAGGTTGGCGGATTTGTGTTTTTGCTCCATAATGTAAATAGATTTGATGAAAAGACGGCGGTCACAAACGATGAGAACGTAACCGCCGCCATGAAAAAAGATGTGTTAAATTGTCTGGGCGCCGATATATGGCATGGAGAGGGCAGTGTCTTCTCCGTACAACGTTATGTTGCACAGGCTTGCATCTCCGAGATCCTGACCACTCTCTGCAACCATTTTCTGCAATCGCAGCGGGCGTTCGGTGGCGAAATCGGCAGAGTAACCTACCAATAGTGTTTCGCCGCTATTGGTAGTGACGAGAGCTACAATACCGTCACAGGAGTGCACTTTCAACTGCTCTATGGCCGTCAGCGATGCGGTGTCAAGATTGTTGAGGGAGAATGAGAGGGTGTGTTTCACCTTGAACGAGGAGTAATCGTCGATCTCTTCGCGCAATTCGGCCGTCCCCTCACAAAAATCATACTCGGCAAAGCGAGCCCTCTGCTTGAATACTATATTGGTAACTTGTCCGGCCGATAGCTCTATGCTTGCAATATCATTTGCTGCCGCCAGCCGCAAGTGGCGTATGCCTCCGTTATGTCTTGAACATTTTTTTACATAATCATTCATTTTTCGATGTCTTTGTGGAGGAAGAGGGTTATTCCTGTTCGGTGGCGAAGGTGAGCAACTCGGGCAACAGATAGTCGCAACCGGCCATGAAGATGGCTCGCTGACGGTTCTCCATCAGGTCGGGGTTGTACCACATGC
>JAGBHS010000124.1 GCA_017935385.1 Tidjanibacter sp. | reverse complement strand
TCGGGTATGTTCTACCCCGTACAGGCAGCCGCAGCCGCAGCTCTGACCGAACTGGGTGATGAGTGGTATGATGAGTTGAACGAGAAATATTTCCGTCGCGCAAAACTCATCGAGCAACTCTTCGACACCATCGGTTGTAAATATGCTCCCGGTCAGGAGGGCCTGTTCGTATGGGCAAAGATTCCCGATACCGCCAAAGACAGTTACGAGTTCTCTGACAAGTATCTCTACGGTTGTGGAGTATTCCTTGTTCCGGGCGCTATTTTCGGCAGTCAGGGTGAACGTTATGTGAGAGCATGTCTTTGTGCCCCCGAAGAGCATCTGCAAAAAGCAATCGACAAAATCAAAGCTTCTTTTTAAACAAAGACTCTGTTGGGGCGAAATACCCCTCTTCATAAAAAAACCGCACTTTTGTCAAAAGTGCGGTTTTTTTCTAATCATCTATCAGCACTCCCAGGCATCTCCCTACATAATTCTCACCACAAAAAAAGGCTGTCCTTTAATGGGACAACCTTTTTGTGTATATCCTCCCGCGCCATTGGCAAACGGAAGTGATGTCGTACTTTTCGTCGTGGACTACTCGTCCTCCTCGCGACGGAGTTTCTCTACGTAAACAGCGTGCATCATGTTGTCGCGTTTCTCGATAGAGGGTTTGGTGAAATACTGACGACGACGGAGCTCTTTCAAAACACCTGTACGCTCATATTTTCTTTTGAATTTTTTGAGGGCTCTCTCGATGTTCTCACCCTCTTTTACCGGCATAATAATCATAACCTTGTTCTTGTTTTTTTAGTTTTTTATAATTTTTTGTCTTTTGCCTTTTTTGTCTTTACTCGGAGGCATCCGATGTCATGGCGAAAAAAATAATTTTCGCACTGTTTTTTTCGGATCTTTATGGTCTTTTCTGTACAAATTGAAGATAAGGGGCCAATATGCGTGCCTCTTCCTCGGTCAATATGTTCTCCTCGGTCATCTCTTCAATAGTACTCCAACCTCCTTTCAATTTTCTGTGTTTCAGTATTTTCCGAACTCTGGCGGGTGTCATATACGGATGTTCCGCCATACTTTTCGGGCTTGCAAAGTTAATATCTATTTTTTGAATTTTGCAACTATCAATCCAAATTTGTTCGCAAATTTTTCTATAATTCTCCTCCGTAACGGCTTTAAGGTCGAGAAGTTGCTCCTTTTCAGCGAATCCGCCGAGCCTTTTCCGGTACTTCATGATCTCACTTGCCGACCATGCACCAATACCGTTCACCCCTACCAGCTCCAAGCTATCGGCGCTATTTAGTTCAACCAATGTTTCGTTCTCCTCCACTGTTGCTCTCGACGAAGACGGCATCGTGATGACGACAGCCTCTTGATTATGAACAGTGTCCGATTCCGACTGCGAGTCAAACACCAGCAACGGGCGCAAACGTTCCAACATCTCATCCGACACCGCATAACAACGACCGAAATGCGCCACATCGCGGAACCCTCCACAACTCTCTCTGTAATTGACAATCGTGCGCGCCTGACGAGCCGTAAAACCATAGCGCATAAAAGTTACTGTGTCGGCCTCATTGGGATCAAACGGTTGAGTCGGCATCGGGTCTGCTTTCGGAGCGGGTCTGTCTGCCACCGCCTTGTAGGCATTAGTAGCCGCTGGGGCATGATGAGGTTTAATTGCGAACGAGTCGCCAATGGAAATATATGGACGAAGGCGCAGAAAAAGCGAATCGGTCATCCCATAACACGTTGCCAGATCCTCGGCAATACGAAACACCTTACCGGCCGTTCGGTACTTTATGATGTTGGCCGCCGTCTGTTTATCCAATCCCAAACGACGAAACTCCTCATACGAGGCGGTGTTGGGATCGAATGTGAACAGTTCGTGCGCAACGGCCTCGGGACGGCTATCGGCAGTGGTGAGTTGCGAGGCTGCCTCAACAAGTTCGGTATGATTGTTCGCACGATTGGAAAACGAGACAATCATCCAAACCATCGCCGCAATAAGCGGCAACAAAAACACCAAGGCTCGTATCTCTTGTTCGCTGAATCTTTTATTCATTTTTTCATTGTTTTTTGCTATCCCGACCGTGCGGTTTGGAAATAAAAAAAACGGGAAAAGTATGCGAGGTTGGTGCAAAGTTAGTGAATTTGGTGTTTTTGCAGGGTGTGATGAGGCTGGTTTTTGTCTGATTTTTAGTCGAAAAAAATAAAAATGATTCTTTATTGTTTTTTTTATAACAGTGTAAACAAAAAGTGTTATCTTTGCAAATTGTATAATAATAGGTATTATACGCGGAAGACATAAACGAGAACGAAGAAATTTTTACAAGATTAAATTAAAAATATAATCTATCATTAAACTATCATTTATGGCAAGTAACAACAAAGAAAAACTGTTTTCACAGTTTCCCGAGGTAACAACCGAACAGTGGGAAAGTGTGATAGCCGTTGACCTTAAAGGCGCCGACTACAACAAAAAATTGGTATGGCGTACCGGTGAGGGATTCAATGTTCGCCCCTACTATCGTGCCGAGGATCTGAACGGTATCGATTTCTTGGGAAGCGGTGCAGGCGAGTTCCCCTATGTACGCGGTGTAAAACCGTGCAACTGCTGGAAGATTCACGAGAGCATCGTGGTAAAAGATCCCAAAGCAGCTAATGAAAAAGCACTCAAAGCTCTCAAAGGTGGTGCGGAGAGCATCGGATTTGAGCTCGAATGCGCACTTGATGCAGCTCAGGCCGCAACCCTGTTGGCAGGCATCGACCCCACCGCAGTGGAGTTGGTATTCGACGGTCGCGAGGTTCGCAAGGCAGTTGATGCCGTGATGGAGAGTGTAAGTGCATATGCTCCCGAGCAGGTGAGAATGCACTTCATGCTTGACCCCATCATGTGGACTCTCTCAATGACCGGCAAATGGAATGAGAGCTATATCGGTGTTATCGCCGGTTACATCCAGAAATATGCAGAGTACAAACACGTCAGATTCACCGGCGTAGAGGGCAGCCTTTTGAATGCATCGGGTTCGACCATCGTTCAGGAGTTGGCCTTCACTCTGGCAGCAGGTCACGACTACGTTGTTAAACTCATGGAGGCTGGTTGCACCGTTGAACAGGCAGCCAAGAGCATCCGTTTCTCTATGGCAGTAAGCTCAAACTACTTCATGGAGATTGCAAAATTCCGCGCTGCTCGTCTGTTGTGGGCAAACATCATGCAGGCATACGAGCCCAAGTGCTGCTGCGCAAAGAAATTCTATGTGCATGCAACCACTTCAATGTGGAATATCACTTCTTATGACCCCTATGTAAACATGTTGCGCGGAACTACCGAGGCAATGAGTGCAGCCCTGGTTGGCGTTCACTCGTTGGAGGTTACTCCGTTCAATGCAGCATACGAGGAGCCGAACGACTTCTCAAGCCACATCGCACGTAACGTACAGTTGCTGCTCAAACACGAGTCACACTTCGACAAAGTGGTTGACCCAGCAGGTGGTTCGTACTATATCGAGAACCTTACGAAGAACATCGCCGAGCAGGCATGGGCACTCTTCAAAGAGGTTGAGGATAAAGGCGGTTATGTTGAGGCCTTCAAAGCAGGTTTCGTAAGCGGCAAGATCGAAGAGTCTGCCGACGAGAAACGTAAAAATATCGCAACCCGTCGTATCACGTTGCTCGGAACCAACCAGTTCCCCAACTTCGGCGAGGTGGCAGGTCAGGAGATTTCGGAGAAGACCATCGCAGGTTGCTGCTGTGGTTGCGCAGAGAACGAACTGCCCCATCTGAAACCGTTCAGAGGTGCAGAGGAGTTTGAGTTGATGCGTCTGAAAGTCGACCGTAGCGGTAAAGAACCCAAAGCATTCATGCTGACTTGCGGTTCGCTGGCTATGGCAAGAGCAAGAGCTCAGTTCAGCTGCAACTTCTTCGCTTGTGCAGGTATCAAGGTTCAGGACAACACATTCTTCCACAGTGTAGAGGAAGGCGCAGAGGCAGCATTGCAGAGCGGCGCCGATATCGTTGTTGTTTGTGCAGCCGATGACGACTACGCAACTTTGGCTCCGCAGGTTAAGGCACTGATCGGTGACAAGGCCATCCTGGTAGTTGCCGGCGCTCCCGCTTGCCAGGCAGAGCTCGAAGAGCAGGGTATCAAGAACTTCATCAGCGTAAGACAGAACGTTCTCGAAACACTTAAATTTTATCTTAAAGAGTTGGGTATCTAAAACATAAGGGAATATGAGAGCTAAATTTTCAGAATTAAACTATCAGAACGTAGCTTGCGAGAAAGGCAAATGCGATTCTAAAAAACACAACGCCGAGCAGGAGTTGTGGCAGACAGCTGAACAGATTCCCGTGAAAGGTATCTATTCGGCAGAGGACTTGGAAGGCATGGAGCACCTGAACTATGCAGCAGGTATCGCCCCGTTCCTCAGAGGTCCTTACAGCACAATGTATGTAATGCGTCCTTGGACCGTAAGACAGTATGCAGGTTTCTCTACCGCAGAGGAGAGTAACGCATTCTATCGTCGTAACCTGGCTTCGGGTCAGAAAGGTCTGTCGGTAGCATTCGACTTGGCTACACACAGAGGTTATGATGCCGACCATCCGCGCGTAGTGGGTGATGTTGGTAAGGCAGGTGTATCTATCTGCTCTGTTGAGGATATGAAGGTGTTGTTTGACGGTATTCCGTTGAACCAGATGTCGGTTTCAATGACCATGAACGGCGCCGTATTACCCGTTCTGGCATTCTACATCGTAGCCGGTTTGGAGCAGGGTTGCACATTGGATCAGTTGTCGGGAACCATTCAGAACGACATCCTGAAAGAGTTCATGGTGCGTAACACCTATATCTATCCTCCCAAGTTCTCGATGAAGATTATCGCTGACATCTTTGAGTACACCTCGAAGAATATGCCCAAGTTCAACTCGATCTCGATCTCGGGTTACCACATGCAGGAGGCAGGTGCAACTGCTGACATCGAGTTGGCTTATACTCTGGCCGACGGTTTGGAGTATCTGCGTGCAGGTATCAATGCCGGTATGTCGGTTGACCAGTTCGCACCGCGTCTGTCGTTCTTCTGGGGTATCAGCATGAACCACTTCATGG
>JAGBHS010000013.1 GCA_017935385.1 Tidjanibacter sp. | reverse complement strand
CCACTGTTTTTCAGTTAGGTTGGTTGGATAATTGCTCATAACTTATTTGTTTACAACCTTAAAGTTACGAAAATTATTTCAATTAACCAACTGATTAACAGATAGATATAAACAATTTATTCATTTCAAAACAGATTCTTACAGATACATTAACAATATAAAAATTTTACAATTATGGCAAAGATGAATTTTGGTGGAGTTGAGGAGAATGTAGTAACACGTGAGGAGTACCCACTGGCAAAGGCTTTGGATACATTGAAGAATGAGACAATAGCAGTGATAGGTTACGGAGTACAAGGTCCCGGCCAGTCACTTAATTTACGCGATAATGGTTTTAATGTGATTGTTGGTCAGCGCAAAGGTTCAAAGAGCTGGGACAAGGTTGTGGCAGACGGTTGGGTTCCGGGCGAAACTCTTTTCGAAATAGAAGAGGCTGCTCAGCGTGGAACTATTATAGAGTATCTGCTCTCTGATGCAGGTCAGATATCTGTATGGCCCCAGATCAAACGCCATCTCACACCCGGCAAGGCTCTCTATTTTTCACACGGTTTCGGTATTACCTATAAGGAACGAACAGGCATAGTTCCTCCTGCTGATGTAGACGTGATTTTGGTGGCACCCAAAGGCTCGGGAACCTCATTGCGCCGAATGTTTTTGCAGGGACGCGGGCTGAATTCAAGTTATGCAATTTTCCAGGATGCAACAGGAAAGGCTTGGGATAGAGTCATATCACTCGGCATTGGAGTAGGTTCGGGTTATTTGTTTGAAACCACATTCAAACGCGAGGTATATTCGGATCTTACGGGCGAACGAGGCACTCTGATGGGAGCTATTCAGGGCCTGTTTGCAGCCCAATATGATGTTCTTCGTCAGAATGGTCACACACCGTCGGAGGCTTTCAACGAAACCATTGAGGAACTTTCACAGAGCCTTATGCCGTTGATTTCGGAGAATGGTATGGATTGGATGTATGCCAACTGTTCCACAACGGCTCAGCGAGGTGCTTTGGATTGGTGGAAAAAATTCCGTGATGCTGCTCGCCCCGTATTTGAGGAACTTTACACAGAGGTGGCAAACGGAAATGAAGCACAGCGCAGTATTGACACCAACTCACAGCCTGATTATCGAACAAAATTGGAGGCAGAACTTAAAGAGTTGCGCGAAACGGAGATGTGGCAGGCAGGTGCCGTCGTAAGAAAACTGCGTCCGGAAAACAACTAAACAAATAGTTTACAAAAGAGCATGAGTGAAAAGGTATATATTTTTGACACAACCTTACGCGATGCCGAGCAGGTTCCGGGTTGCCAACTCAACACCATCGAAAAGATAGAGGTGGCGCGTCAGCTGGAAAAGTTGGGTGTGGATATCATTGAGGCAGGCTTCCCTATTTCGAGTCCGGGTGATTTCAATTCCGTTGTGGAGATCTCGAAAGCAGTGGAAAAACCTGTCATCTGTGCGCTGACCCGTGCCGTAAAGAAAGATATTGATGTGGCCGCCAAATCGTTGGAGTTCGCAAAACGCGGCAGAATCCATACAGGGATAGGCACCTCACCGTATCATATTTACGAAAAACTGCACATGACCCCCGAAACGGTCATGGAACAAGCAGTTGAGGCCGTGAAATACGCACGTCGTTTTGTGGATGATGTGGAGTTCTATGCTGAGGATGCCGGACGTACCGATGAGGAGTTCCTTGCCCGCGTAATAGAAGCCGTCATTGCGGCAGGTGCTACGGTTGTGAACATTCCCGACACTACGGGATATTGTCTGCCAAGTGAATACGGCGCCAAGATTGCCTATCTGAAAAACAATGTGCCGAATATCGACAAGGCAATCATCTCGACCCATTGTCATAATGATCTCGGCATGGCAACGGCCAATACGCTGGCGGCAGTTCAGAATGGAGCCCGTCAGGTGGAGGTGACAATCAACGGTCTGGGTGAGAGAGCCGGAAACACAGCATTGGAAGAGGTGGTGATGGCAATAAAATGTCATGGCAATCTTGATTTTGAGGTTGGTGTGGATTCACGTCAGATTATCGCAACGAGCAAACTCGTTTCAAATCTGATGCGCATGCCGGTTCAAGCAAATAAGGCAATCGTGGGACGCAATGCGTTTGCTCATTCGTCAGGCATTCATCAGGACGGTGTGTTGAAGAGCCGCGAAACGTACGAGATTATCGCCCCCGAAGATGTGGGTGTAGACCAATCAAGCATTGTTCTTACGGCACGAAGCGGCCGTGCGGCACTGAAACACCATCTTGCCGAAATAGGCTTTTGCCCCGAAAGCGAGGTTCTCGACGAAATATATGAACGTTTCCTTGAACTTGCCGACAAGAAAAAGATGATCACCACACGAGATCTTGAAGTGTTGGTGGGCACCTCCGCCTCGCGTCGTCACATGAGCATCAAGTTGATGGGCTTGCAGGTCGTCTGCGGTAAATCGAGCATCCCGACCGCCACGGTACAGATTGGTTTTGATGGAGATGTTTTCACAGAAACCGCTTGCGGAAACGGTCCTGTTGATGCAGCCATTACCGCAGTGAAAAACATCACCAAACGCAGGGTGCATATTGAGGAGTTCCTGATTCAGGCTATCACCCGTGGCAGTGATGACTTGGGTAAGGTTCACATCCAAATCTCTCATAAAGGCAAAATGTATCATGGTTTCGGAGCCAATACCGATATCGTGACCGCGTCTGTCGAATCGTTTATCGATGCAATTTCAAAAATATCATAGTCTATGAACACTCTTTTTGACAAGATATGGGATGCGCACACGGTCAAGGTGCTTGATGGCAATTCGTGTGTGCTTTATATCGATCGTCAATATATTCATGAGGTTACAAGTCCGCAGGCCTTTGCCGGTTTGCGCAGTCGCGGCATAGATGTTTTCCGACTGCATCAGGTGACAGCAAGCCCTGATCATAACATACCCACCCGGAATCAGCATCTGCCCATCAGAGATACTCAATCTGCCACACAAGTGGCTACGCTTGAACGTAACTGCGCGGAGAATGGAATTACCATATTTCCGATAAACACAAAAAACAACGGCATAATTCACGTCATAGGCCCTCAAACAGGCCTCACCCAGCCGGGTATGACCATAGTCTGTGGCGATAGTCACACATCGACTCATGGGGCTCTGGGATGCGTGGCGTTCGGTATCGGCACCAGCGAGGTGGAGATGGCTCTTGCCTCGCAGTGTATTCTGCAAGCCAAGCCGAAAAGCATGAGAATAAATGTGGAGGGCGAACTTAAACAAGGCGTCTGCTCAAAGGATATTATTCTTCACATAATCGCAAAACTCGGAACAGGAGGCGGCACAGGTTATTTTGTCGAATTTGCCGGATCGACAATACGTTCTCTCTCCATCGAAGCCCGCATGACAATCTGTAATATGAGTATAGAAATGGGGGCTCGCGGAGGAATGATAGCACCCGATCAGGTAACGTTCGATTATCTGAAAGACAGGGAGTTTGCGCCAAAAGGCAAGGAGTGGGATGAAGCCGTTGCCCGTTGGAGTCTGCTGCGTTCGGACGATGACGCAGTATTCGACAAGGAGGTGACAATAGATGCCGCCGATATCGAGCCGATGATTACATACGGCACCAATCCCGGCATGGGAATCGCAGTCAGTGACGTTATTCCCAAGGCTGACGATGGTGATGTAGCAGCAAAGACATCCCACAAAAAAGCCCTCGCCTACATGGGATTTACCGAAGGCGAGAAGATGGAAGGCAAGAGAGTGGACTATGTTTTTGTGGGCAGTTGCACCAATGGTCGCATTGAAGATTTACGAGCCTTCACCCAAGCCGTCCGAGGACGGAAAAAAGCCGAGGGTGTTACCGTATGGATAGTTCCCGGGAGCAAGGAGGTGGAACGCATGGCCATTGAGGAGGGATTGCAAGAGATACTCCGAGAGGCAGGATTTGAGTTACGCCAACCGGGATGTTCGGCATGTCTTGCCATGAACGAGGATAAGATTCCGGCAGGTAAATATTGTATCGCAACCTCAAATCGCAACTTTGAAGGACGTCAAGGCCAGGGAGCCAGGACTATGCTTGCAGGACCATTGGTAGCTGCTGCGGCCGCTGTGACGGGAGTGGTAACAGATCCAAGAAAATTATAAGTAGAGAATAGAATGAGAAATAAATTCACAACACTTGTTTCACGGGCAGTACCACTGCCTATTGAGAATATTGACACGGATCAGATTATTCCTGCCCGATTTCTGAAAGCCGTAACGCGAGAGGGATTTGGCGAAAATTTGTTCCGAGATTGGCGTTATGACGAATCGGGAGCGCCCAAAGCCGATTTCGTGATGAACTCGCCATTATATAGTGGTGAAATCCTTGTTGCCGGAAAGAATTTCGGTTGCGGTTCGAGTCGAGAACATGCGGCATGGGCCATTGGTGGAGCCGGATTTCGTGCCGTTGTGTCGAGTTTCTTTGCCGACATTTTTCGTAACAATGCTCTTAACAACGGCTTGTTGCCCGTAACGGTAAGCGAGAAGATGTTGGCTCAAATATTCGCTGCCATAGATAACGATCCTGCGGTTGAGATAAAAATCGACCTCATGGAGCAAACCATCGAAATAGTCGGTACGGACAGTAAAGAGAGATTTGAAATAACCCCTTACAAAAAACAATGTCTGATGGCCGGTTATGACAATGTTGATTATCTGGTGAGCATACGCGGTGAGATAGAACTTTTTGAGCATAAAAAACAAAAAGAGAGGTAGTATGAAAGAGATTAATATAGCTGTTCTGCCGGGAGATGGAATAGGACCAGAGATTGTTGCCGAAGCAGTGAAGGTTGTAAATGCTGTTGCCGCAAAATTTGATTATAAGGTTAATTATAACTATGCAAAAGTGGGGGCAGCAGCTATTGATGAATTCGGCGAGCCTTATCCAGAATCGACACATCAGACGTGTATGGCCGCGGATGCTGTTTTGTTTGGTGCCATTGGAGATCCGCGTTATGACAACAATCCGGAGGCCAAGGTGCGTCCCGAACAAGGGCTCCTGGCAATGCGAAAGAGATTGGGACTTTATGCCAATCTGCGTCCTGTGAGTACATTCCCATCATTGTTGGAGCGTTCTCCTCTGCGAGCCAATCTGGTGGAGGGTGCAGACTTTATTTGCATCAGAGAGCTTACCGGCGGTCTCTATTTCGGACGCCCGCAAGGACGATCAGAGGACGGAAATACCGCTTATGACACATGTGTTTATAGGAGAGAGGAGATTGAACGTATCTGTCGCTTAGGATTTGAGTATGCCTCAAAACGACGAGGAAAACTCACGCTTGTTGACAAGGCAAATGTGTTGGCAACATCTCGCTTATGGCGCGAAACCGCACAAGCCATGGCAAAAGACTATGCAGATGTTGAGGTGGAATATATGTTTGTAGACAATGCGGCAATGAAAATTATTCAGCAGCCGTGTCATTTCGATGTCATTGTAACCGAAAACATGTTCGGCGACATTCTGACCGATGAGGCGAGTGTCATAACCGGCTCTCTGGGATTATTGCCATCGGCATCTGTCGGAACGGAAACATCACTATTTGAACCCATACACGGCTCGTATCCCCAAGCAGCAGGTAAGAACATCGCCAATCCCATCGCCACAATTTTGTCTGCGGCAATGATGTTTGAATATGCCTTCTCGGATGCCGATGCCGGTGCGGCTATTCGCAAGGCGGTGGCCAAATCTCTTGATTGCAATATGGTCACAGAGGATATTGCACCTCTCGGCGTGACACCCTGCACTACGAGTCAGGCAGGTGATTTTATCGCCAATAACATATAATATTAATATGTGTAACATAAAAGCGAGGCGTCTTTTCAGGCGCCTCGCTTTCTCTATCTATAAGCAATCTTATTAACCCATTACGGTCGGGAAGAAGATTGAAATAAGCAGAATCACCAAACCGGATACAAGTACCACGATGGTCTTCTTGCCACTACCCTTCCACTCTTTCAGGATAATACCCCACAAGTTCGAGAACAATACGTTCAACGACATCAGGATACACCATGAGAATGCGAACAATACGGGAGAAGCATTTTCGAGGAAACTCTTACCGATTGCCAATCCGAAGAACTGTGAATACCACAGAATACCTGCCAATGCGCAGAACAGAATATTGCTCAACAAAACATTAGACGGTACCGACAAATACTCCTTACCGGTTTTGTTCTTAACATTCTGCCAGATGCAATATGCTGCATTTGTGATAAATCCACCGAAAGTTACCAACAGCGTTACGGGCAACTCTGCAAACAAAGTCTTAACACCTGCATCCAATGCAGCCTGTTTCAGACCTGCTCCTGCCTCCAAACCAAGCGAGAAGCATGCACTCATCACACCGCACAATACTGCGATAAGCAAACCTTTTGTCAAAGCGAAATCCTTGATGGCCGCACGTTTCTCCTCCTCGGTCATGTTCTTTGCTCTCAACGAACCTGCATAACCGATAACGCAGATACCTGCCAAGGTGATACATACACCAATCAAAAGAATCAGACCCTCGCCATGGAACAAATCATCACCCTTCATCAATGCGGGAATCAATGTACCAAGACCCGAGCAAAGACCAAGTGCAATACTCTGACCGAGTGCCACACCCAGATAACGCATGCTCAAACCGAAAGTCAAACCGCCAACACCCCAAAGGATACCATAGACAATAGAGGGAACAATAGCTGCCTTATTGGTTGAGTAGAACTCAAACAGACCTACGCCCTCGGGAGTTCCCAACAGAGCACCACAGAGAGGGAAAAGCAAATATGCAAAAATACCCTGTACAAGCCAGAAGCACTCCCAACTCCACGTCTTAATCTTATTGATGGGCACATAGGAGCTCGACTGACCGAAACTACCTATGGTAATAATCAACAAACCTAAAATAATAGCACCTGTCATGGCTCAAATTATCTCTTAGAGGTTACGTCTTTCTCGTACTGCTCAATATCTTTAATGTACTCCTCTGCTACGGGTACATTGTTCTTCAAGCAGAAATAGTTGAATACATCGTTCCAAGGCAGACCTTTTGCCTCCTCCAAGTATG
>JAGBHS010000123.1 GCA_017935385.1 Tidjanibacter sp. | reverse complement strand
TGATTGATGCCGAACGAAATCTTTATAACGCCCAGTTGCAGTATGTGCAGTTGCTCAACGATCAGTTGATGGCATATGTTAATCTCTATGCTGCGTTGGGAGGTGGTTGGGAGATGTTTGAGGTGTATGAGGAGTGATTCAGGTTAGGCCATTCATATTTTCTTTCTGACGGGTGCAAGGAGTCTTTCCGGCACCCGTTTTTGTTGTTTGGTATGAAGATTATGAGAGTATGCGCAAGCCGATAATGGCGACGGACCATAGAATCATGAAACGCAGGTCGCGAGATGACAACCGCCTGTGTTCTGCCATATCGTGCAGACGACCGTCAAATCCGCGAGCCAGCATAGCCATGTGGATGTGTTCGGAACGTTCGGTGGCGCGGATGAGCAGGAGCGTTACGATGCGGGCCCATAATCGTAACGGCCACGAGGTGCGGCCATAACTTCGGGATGCTATGGCGATTTTGAGTTGTTGAGCCTCGCGCAGAAGCACGAACATATAGCGATAGATCAGTGCGATGAGAGAGGTCAGTACAATAGGGAGTCCCATGCGTTGGAGGGTGCGGCATAAGCCTAAGGGGCCACAAGTGTATATCAGCAGAAGCACAGCCTGCACCGACAACACTCCTCGCACCATGATTGAAAAAAATGTAACCCAACCACGGGAGATGATCAACTTACCGATGTGCAACATCGGTTCCCGGTCGATCAGGGGATTGAATATTCCTATCAGAATCACGAAGGGCAGCACCACTGAGGAACGGCACAGCAGACCGCCGTAACCCATCGGGCCGAAGGATGAAAACAGAATAGGGAAAACCGCAAACATAAGAAGAGTGGCCGGTTCTGTAAGCGGAACGGAGAGCATGGATATCAGATAGACGGCGGTGACGCTGGTCAGGGCACGAAAATCAATGTTCGTGTTGACGGTGTGGAGCAGGTCGAGTTGTTCCAATTTGAGGATGGCTCGTTGCAGTTTGTCGGCCATCTGTACTTACTCTTTTTCGTGTGAGGAGTGGGGTTCTGCGTGGGGATGACAGGATTGGCTGCGAGAGTGCGGACGACGTCGGAGCATATATGTCACAATAAGGGCACAGACAATCAGGAGCAGGCTTCCGACTATGCCTGCCCATGAGGAGTTGTAGTCAGGAAGCAGGGCGGTTGTCTGTTGCACCGTGTCGGCCATGTTGTGCAGCACCCCCGTGGCAACAACCTCTTCACCTCTTGTAACATTCATTATCGACCACTCCAAACCGTCGGGAGAGGATGAGGCCAACAGACTCAATACACCCGCCACCAACAGTGATGTGAGAGTGAGAAGTGTGAGAGGAATTATTGTGTTGTGGTTATGGTTGGTGTTGTCGAGCAGGTCGGGACGTGATTTCATTATCATGCCAAGTACGGCTGCCGTGGCAACACCTTCCATAAGACCTATCACCACATGGATGGGCAGCATGAAGGACAAAAACTCCGCCGTCGGCAATGCGGTAATACCCGAGAACTCAGTTTCTATCGTGACCATGACTGCTCCCAGCACTCCGCTGACAAGGCAGGTGAGAATGGAGAGCAGAGTGATTCGGCCTATTGTGTTATGACTGCCGCGATTGAATGGCGCGAAAATCATCGGATAGGCTATAAGGCATGAGATGGCTGCCATGTTGACCATGTTGCAACCGAGTGCAAGGATTCCTCCGTCGGCAAACAGAAAACACTGAATAATCAGCACCGAACACAACACCAGAAATGCAGCCCAAGGGCCCAATAGCGAGGCTAATAATATACCGCCCGTTATGTGACCGCTTGATCCCGTGCCTGGAATGGTGAAGTTTATCATCTGTGCGGCAAAGACAAATGCCCCGAGCACACCCATCAGTGGCAATTGTTCGTTGATATAGGGTTTTACGCGTTTTATGGCTGTTGCTATGAGAACGGCCGCTACCGTCCCGACTCCAAGCGCTACCTGTGGAGATACCAGAGCATCCGACATATGCATAATAGAATCCTGTATTTTTTGATTGTTTCTCTTCTCCAAGTGCAATTATCCTGCCATTGGGCGATGGGGAGAAACAAAAAAGGGTGTTGAATAAACACCCTTTTTGTCTGATATTTTTGATTTGGTTATTCTTTTTCCGTGGTGGAAGATTGCTGGTGAAGAGCAGCCTCTTTTTCTGCCGATTTCTTTGCGAATGTATCGGTTATGAGGGTTAAAACACCGTCACCGGTCACGTTGCAGGCAGTACCGAAACTGTCTTGCAATGCGAAGATGGTGAGCAACAACGCCGTACCGGCCTCATCAAAATGGAGTACAGAGATGATAAGACCCAACGATGCCAATACCGTTCCGCCCGGAACACCGGGTGCGCCGATGGCAAACAAACCCAACATCAGAATGAATAATGTGAGGGTGAAGAAGTCGGGCATTGCTCCGTAAAGCAACTGCGACACGGTCATCACAAATACCGTCTCGGTCAGAATCGAGCCGCAAAGATGGATGTTTGCAAACAAAGGAATGGTTACGTCGCTGATCTCTTTGCGCAGTATGGGGCTTTTGTGGGCACAGTTGAGAGCGACTCCCAGTGTGGCGGCCGACGACATGGTTCCCAGAGCCGTGAGGTAGGCGGGACCGTAGTGTTTGAGTACCTGCCAGCCGTTCTTGCGCGAATAAATTGACGCTATGCCGTAGAGCAGAGCCAGCCAGATGTAGTGGCAGATGATTACCACCAACAGGATGGACAGGAAGACTGGCAACTGTTTGGTTACCGCACCCTGATAGCTCAATATGCAGAAGTTTGCGAAGATGAAAATGGGCAGAATGGGCAACAAAACCTTTCTGACCAATTCAAGAACCATATTCTGGAATACATCAAGCAGTCTTGATACCTCGTCCGATTTCACCCAAGCGGTGGCCAGACCGATCAGTGCGGCCAGCACAAGCGCCGTCATCACATTCATTACGGGCGGAATGTCAATTTTCAGCATATTCTCGGGCAGCTCCTTCAATGCATTGGCATCCGAAGCGATATCCAGATGAGGTATTACTTGATAACCTACTGCGGCACCGAAGAACGAAGCTCCGACAGAGGACAGATATGCGATACCGAATGCAAAAAGCAACATTTTCGATGCGTTGTTGCGCAGGTGTGCGATTGAAGGGGCAATGAAACCCAGAATGATGAGAGGTACAAGGAAGAAGATTACCTGACCGGTGATGTGTTTGAGACTTACCACGACACTCAACAGACCTCCTTCAATATAGAGGCCGACCACAATACCCAAAATAACGGCAATCAACAATTGTACGATTGTGTTTTTGAAGAATTTTTTCATTTTATCAGTTTTTAAATATTGGTCAGACACAAAGATAACTCTTTTTTTTGCAGTTAAAAAAGCCCAATATTATTTTTAGCCATGTTTTGTGTCGCCATGCCCTGCTTATTCAGATGGTTTCTTGTGTTTGGGCATCGTATAATTTTGATGGGAAAGATGAAAAATAGGTCGATTTTGGTAAATAATAGGTATATTTGTAAAATATTGTTGATTTTCAATGCTTTTTTTGGTCTGAAAACATGGTGCAGAAGGCCGAGAGCAGAGACAATTAATGAGAAACACACGAAACTAAAACTCGCAGCCGTTTTGTAGGTTGCAATATGCTTAATTTTTAATGAAAGAACAGTTGGAGGCCCTCAATAGTGTCACCATCAACTTTGGTGAGGGCGGAATGATGATTGTCAACATCATACTTGCGTTTGTGATGTTTGGCGTAGCCTTAGGCATTAAGACACAGACCTTTAAGGATGTATTTCTGAATCCCAAGTCGGTAGTGTTGGGAATATTGTTGCAGTGGGTGGCGTTGCCTGCCGTAACATTTCTCATTGCATTGGTACTCAGTCCTTTGATTACCCCGATGATTGCCCTCGGAATGATTTTGGTTGCCTCATGTCCGGGAGGAAACATCTCAAATTTCATGTCGTCGTTATCGAAGGGAAACATAGAGTTGTCGGTCTCGATGACTGCCATAACAACTGCTTTTGCACCGCTGATCACTCCGCTTAATTTCTTCCTGTGGGGTTCGCTTTATAGTCAGGTAATCAGCATCAAAGAGGAGATACCGACTTTGGTCATTCCGTTCATGCCGATGTTGGAGCAGATTCTGTTGCTTTTGGGTGTACCTATTGTTTTGGGTCTCGTATTTTCTCACTATTTCCCCAATGCGACAAAAAAGATTACCAAACCGGCACAAATGATCTCCATTGCTCTGTTCCTGGGAATGGTGGCGGTTTCGTTCTCGCAGAATTTCCAGATATTCTTGGATAACATTTTCTATGTATTCTTCATTGTCCTCATTCACAATGCATGTGCTTTGGGTACCGGATTTTTCGGAGGCCTTTTGGCAAAGGTTCCGACCAAGGATCGTCGTTCGCTGACAATGGAAGTGGGTATTCAGAACTCGGGTCTGGGATTGATACTGTTGTTTAATTCCAATATTTTCCCGCCCGAGATATGGCACGGACACTATGGCGGTATGCTCTTCATCACTGCATGGTGGGGAATATGGCATATAATATCGGGATTATCGGTGGCAACTTATTTCCGTACGGTACCCATAAAGGATTGATATATGGCTAAACACAAGAAGATACAGGATTTCGATTTGAAGTACGCGCTTTTGCGTAATTATGTGGATTCGTCGCTGAGGCGTTCATATCGACATATCAGATATTCGGGAAAGGAGAGGATACCTCAGGAGGGCGCCGTGATTTATGCTCCCAATCACACCAATGCGCTTATGGATGCGTTGGTGGTGCTGGCTATGGACCGTAAGGCAAAAGTATTTGTGGCACGTGCCGATATCTTCAAGAACCGTACTCTGGCAAAGATTTTCACCTTTCTCAAAATCATGCCTATCATGCGTCTTCGCGATGGTATTGACGAGGTGAAGAAGAACAACAAGACCATTGAGAAGTCGGTGGATGTGTTGAAGGACAAGGTGCCGTTCTGCATCTTCCCCGAGGGACAACATCAGGCCAAGTATTCGATGCAGATGTTGTCGAAGGGTATTTTCCGAATCGCATTTCAGGCGCAGGCCCTTATGCCCGATGTGCCGCTGTATATAGTGCCGGTGGGATTGTTGTATGGCAATTTCTTCCGTTTCCGTTCGACGGTGCATGTTCAGGTGGGTGAGCCGATAAATGTGGGTGAGTTCCTTGCCGAGCATGAGGGAGAGTGCGCACAGGAGCAGATGACCGCCATGAGAACCATTCTTGCCGAGAGGATGAGATCCACGACGCTTTATCTGCCCAATGACGAGAACTACGATGCTGCATGTGAAATTTGTGCTGCGGCGGTAGGTGAGCAGACAGAGGTGGTGAAGTCGGAACAAGGTCGTCTTGATGGACTTGATGCAAAATATGAGGCCAACAAAAGGACGGCAAAATATATCGAGCAACTGAAAGAGAGTGAGCCCGAAAAGGCCGAACGACTTTTTGCACTTGGCAACAAGGCATATAAGATGCGAATGGGCAAGAAAATATCTCTTGCCTCGGTGGTTGCGAAACGACCTGTGGTGTCGCGCATGATGGGGTTGTTGCTGGTGCTGCTGACGTTGCCCTATTGTGTTGCGATGAGCATATTGTCGTTTCCTATCTAT
Source organism: Tidjanibacter sp. (assembly GCA_017935385.1). Classification (GTDB taxonomy): domain Bacteria; phylum Bacteroidota; class Bacteroidia; order Bacteroidales; family Rikenellaceae; genus Tidjanibacter. The sequence goes on along the minus strand of JAGBHS010000123.1, from coordinate 9,487 downwards.
GCACTCAGCCATCTTGTGTGTCAGAAGCTGATTAAGGATCCTGCATTCCGCAATTCGGTGCGCTATGTACTGAAACTTGTGTTGTGGCCTTTGTTGATGATTGTTTATACGATTGTGGGTTTTGTGACCAGGCCTTGGCAGTGGGCTCTGTTGGCTGCACTGGTAACTCTGCCGGCTCCCGCGGTGGCACAGGATGTTTGGAGACTGTTGAGAGTTACGGTTTCGGATATTAAGTTGCTTGCCAACGGTAAGTTGCGCGATATATACAAGGAAATAAGAGAGATTATGTTTAACAAGTAGTCAAAATAATGAAGAAGAGTTTAGTATTTGTGATAGTGGCTCTGTTCTGTCTGACCGATGGTTTTGCTCAGAAAGAGAGAGAAGAGATCATCAAGACGGGCTATAATTTCGGTCCGCTGCCAGTGGTGGCTTTCGATGCCGACAAGGGTTTCCAGATGGGAGCATTGCTCAATATTTATGACTTTGGAGATGGCTCAATATATCCCAATACACGTCAGCAGTGGTACTTTGAGGCCTCTATGTTCACGAAGGGTTCGCAACTATATGTCATCTCTTACGACAACCGATTCATGATTCCCGGAGTGCGTTTCTCGGCGGCTTTGACCGTGACTAATGACAAGGCCATGGATTTCTACGGTTTCAACGGTTACAGATCCTATTACGACCATGAACGCGTGGCGGCGGGTAAGGACGGAAAGGATTTCCTTTATACGCCCAAGTATCGTTTGGACCGTAAGGCATTGCTTTTCAAGAGTGATTTTGTGGGTAATCTTTGGAACAACAAGTTGTTCTGGGAGGCAGGTTACCATTTGAGTTATTTCGATCAGGGTACCATCGACAGAGAGAAAATCAATAAGAACAAGGATGCCGATGAGATGTTTCCCGATAGCGAACAGACCCTTTATGAGCAGTATCGTCAGTGGGGAATCATCCCTGATGATGAGGCCGATGGCGGTCTGAACAGCACTCTGCGTCTGGGCCTTTTGTATGATACGAGAGATAAGGAGGGTGCGCCTTCGCGTGGTATCTGGGCCGAGACCCATGTGACGTTGGCTCCCAAATGGCTCGGTACGGAGAATCCGTATTACAGATACTCGGCTACGTTCCGCCACTATCTGCCCATCGTGAAGAATGATATTCTGACCTTCGCCTATCGTATGAATTATGAGGGAACTTTTGGTAATTCGGCACCTTATTATGTGCTGCCCTATCTTACCGTGATGGGACCTTCGTATGACCGTGACGGAATGGGAGGTTTCCGTACCACACGCGGAATCATGAGAAACCGTGTTCAGGGTTTGGATATGGCGGCCTACAATGCGGAATTCAGATGGCGATTCACTTCATTTGCCTTGTGGAATCAGAATATTGCATTGGGTCTGAATGTGTTCAGTGACGGTGCCATGGTGACCAAAGAGTATGATATGTCGTTTGTACGTCAGGCGTCTGACTTCTCGTCTATGGCGGAGTATAATAGAGTGAAAGGAGAGTACGATGCCTACATGGCCAAAGGTCTTGACAGCGACCGTCCGCATATAACTCTGGGAGCTGGTTTCCGATTCATCATGAATCAGAATTTCATTGTTTGCCTTGAATATGGCAAGCCGGTAGGAAAATACAGCAAGCAGGATGGCAACGGAGCCTTCTACATCAATACCGGATATTTGTTCTAATCACCATACATGAAAGACATAACGCGGGCCGAGAGATAAAACTCCTCGGCCCGCTTTTGTATTATGTGTAATGGTGCTTATAGAATTGATAGCAGTTTCTCCATCAGTACCCCCAAGTGATTACCTATGGCATATCCCACGATTCCCGCACCAAGACCGGTTACAAGTGTCTTTTTGTTGCCCATTGCGGCCGAGGCCATGGGAACAAAGGGCGGCGAGTTGATGAAAGCCACAGAAGAGATAATCATCGAATCGGCATCGACCTTCATTATGCGACATATCACAGCATGGATAAAGAGAGATATGAAGACGGCCACCAACATGAATGCGAGTTGATAACTGCCTGCCGCCAGGTCAAGACGCGAGAAATCGGCCATGGAGGCGATGACCATGCTGAATATATAGATGAGATACATTCCTATGTCATAACTCGCATCAAGTTTTTTGACGGGGCGTATGAACGAACAGACAACTCCGAGTGTGGTCAGCAACAGGATGAAAACTACCATAAACCACTCCTCGGGAAACAGCAGTGCCACTCCTGCCGATACTCCAACCACCAACAGAGTTACACCCAATATGCGTATCATTTGTCCGAATCCTTTTCTGGAGAGGAGTTTTTTGTAGGGATTCTGTTTGGTTTGTTCCACTTGTTGTGCTATTTCCTCTTGGTCGGCCTGAGATATTTCGTGCGAATGTTGCTTGTAGAGTTTGCGGAACAAATTTATTCCTATGCTGAACAGAAAGACAAAATAGACAAACGAAATGATGATGTCGTATGAATTTATCAGCACAAAAGTTTCGCTGTTGATGCGGAAGATGGTTTGCAGTGCTGCTGCGTTGAGGGTTCCGCCCGTATACATACCGGTGATGATACTGCCCACCTGTGCGCCTTGGTCGAGATGGTGTCCGAACAGCAGATAGCCTATGGTGACGGCTGTGCATACCGAGAAGAAACCGCTTATGACGATTTTTACTTGTAGTCCGGCCTCTTTTCGCGAGAAACTGCATCCGAAGAGCATCATCGGGATAGCCAGCGGAATCATTATGTTGGGCAACAAATCTTGTATTGTGGTGATTTGTTCCGGTAGGAACGGCAGGTTGCCGAAAATCATTCCTACGGCGTAAAGGACCATGATGGGGCCCAGTTTTCCGAGAATGGTCACTTTTCGACACAGCCAGATTACTCCGGCGGGTGTGATGCAGAATATAGCGACAAGCAAAATGTAATTAAGGATGGTCATAGTTGTTTGGGTTTCAGTGATTTTATTTGCTACAAAAGTACCGAATTAAAAACAGATTGGCAAGGCCGCTTTTTTATTCATTTTAATTAAGCGCACTCTTGCTTTTTCATTGCATCCTCACAAGCCAGACTTGTGGATACAATAAAAAAACAAGAGGTATCACAATGATACCTCTTGTCTCGTTTGGGTTTGCGGAGAGACAGGGATTCGAACCCTGGGATCCAAAAAGGATCAACGGTTTTCGAGACCGCCCCGTTCGACCACTCCGGCATCTCTCCAAAATATTTTATTTCATGTCGCTTCCCCTGCTCCTGCCTCCACACCGCTCATCAAAACAACTCATTCTTCCTGACCGATGAATCTCCTGTTCCGATATTGAGTGGCAGGACCACTCTTATGGCGACATTCCGTGCGCAAAAATAGTAATAATTTGTTTATAACAAATTTATTTTGGCCAATTTTTTATCACTCTTTTTGTGTCGCTTAACGAAAGAGTGCCGTGGCGGAGCAGGGCATGGCATTTGATTTGTTGTTTTTTCGGAGAGATATTATGCGCATTCCGAACAGGAATGCGTGAATTGTTTAACCAAATCAACAAGGAGGATGAAAAAAATGATGCCTGTAAGAAGAACGCAGAATTGGCTGCCTAACATTTTTGACGATTTTTTCAGTAACGAGTGGGTTGACAAGACCAATACGACGGCTCCGGCGGTCAATATCATTGAGAGTCCGGAGTGTTATTGTGTTGAGGTGGCGGCACCGGGACTCACAAAAGACGATTTCAAGGTCGATTTGCAGAATGACAACGAACTTCTTATCTGTATGGATAAACGTTCGGAGCATAAAGAGGAGGACAAGAAACACACCTATCTACGTCGTGAGTTTTCGTACAGTCAGTTTCAGCAGCGTATGATTCTGCCCGACAATGTGGATAAGGAGCACATCAAAGCCAGTGTGGAGAACGGAATGCTCACCGTTGAGATTCCAAAATGCAAGAAAGATGAAAAACGCGAACTTTCCCGTTCAATAGCCGTTAAGTAGTCGGTTCCTGATGAGGTTATTAACGCAAGCCCCGCCGAAATGTTTCGACGGGGCTTGTGCTTCATAATCAGTTTTTTATTTTAGTTTTAGTGAGTGTGGTCGTGTCCTTCGTGGTCATGGTCGTGTCCCTCATGGTCATGGTCATGTCCTTCGTGGTTGTGGTCGTGTCCCTCGTGGTTGTGGTCATGTCCTTCATGGTCATGGTCGTGTCCCTCATGATTGTGATCATGCCCCTCGTGGTTGTGTCCGTGTGCTCCCGAATCGGTTCGCGGATAGGTGTAAGCGTGCGAACGAGAGTGAGAGTGCGAATGGTCGTGACCGTCCTCACGAACAAGGTTGGTACGCAGACCTACATAGAATTTTCTTCCGGTCAGCGGACCCCAGATGAGTGACGAATTGAATGCTGTCGAGAAGGGATCGTTGGCACCAATGATAGGATTCTTCTGTGTGTAGTTGCCGATGTTCTCGCAACCTACATATACATCAAGCACTTTGGTCTTGTAGGTAACCTGTGCGAAGAACATAGAGTACTCGGGCGACATATAATCATCATTCAGATTGCCGGTCTGAGTCGGAACGCGGCTCTTACCGTTGAATTGTGCCGTAGCGTCGAAGATCCATTTCGAGTTGGGCATGGTGTAGCGCAGATTGACAAGACCTTTGTAGCGGCTGGTCAAGGGGCGCTCTACGGTCTGCAACGAACCGTCTGCACGCTGAATGGTGACATTGGTATCGTTGTAGCGGAACGATGCGAACAGGTCGAGGCGACGTGCGGGAGTCCAGTTGAAATCAACCTGATAGGCTTCCGAGGTGGCATCGCCGTCGAGCTCATAGAAATAGATGCTGTTCTGATCGCGTTCCTGATCCATTACGATCTGATCGTAGAAGTTGTTGTGGAAGTAGTCGAAGCTCAATACGGCATTGTCATCATAACCGAGTTTGAAGTTCCATGTGAGGCTGCCACCATAGGTCATACTGGTTTCAAGGAAGAGGTGGTTATTGTTCAGTGCATCAACATTGAAGTATCTTCCGGTGGCAAAAGCCGACATGTTGTCCGAGAAGATATTGCTGGTGCGTGAGCCGTAACCGGCCGAACCGCGCAGAACGAGTTTCGGGGTGATGTTAAGTTTTGCGTGGATACGCGGAGTGTGAATCCAACCGAACATGTTGTGGTAGTCGGCACGGTAGCCCAACACTACGTTGAATGCGTCAGAGTGGGTGTAGCCATACTCAATGAATGCTCCAGCCTCACGCTCGTTGGCATCCATATCCCACACTTTCTCTTCGGGTTGAAGGGTGTTTGAATTCAAGATGTTGGAACGAGCCATCTCGTCAAACTTGTTGAGTGTTGCAGTTGCACCTGCCACGATATGATTTGAGGCATTCAGATACCAGCTGTACTGACCGTTGAAATAGAAGGCGTCCTCGGTACCCTTGTAGGCCTTCTGGTAACCGAAATAGTTGTCTGTATTGAAACGGTTGTAGTCCAGGATAAGGTAGATGTTGGAACGTTTGCTCTCCTGATTTTCCTCATCGTAGATGTGTGCGCCAACGGGAATGGCGGCTTTGATGAAGGCGTTGAAACTTTCGTTGTTGATGCCTGTTCCGTAGAGATGTTTGCTGCCACGATCAACCGCATGGTCAAATCTCATGCTACCGCCCAGACGTTCGTCTTTTACGTATTTCATACCGGCACGAATCTGAATGGGATCCGAAGCGTACTCCCAACGATTGGCAACGGCATAGGTCTCGGTTTTGGGCAGATCGAGGAAACCGTCATGATTCTGGTCTATCTTGATGGTGTTGTTCGATATGTGACCGAAGATGGCGGTAGAGAGTTTGTCGTTAATCTGAATGTTGCCATAAGCATTTGCCTCATAGCGTTCTTCGGTGTCGGCATAGGCGTTGAAGAAGAAGGGGGCAATGGTGTGGGCATCGGGGAACTGCATGTTGATGTGGCCCGAGATGGCCTCACGACTGCTGGCAACCGAGGTCACACCTTTCGAGAGAGATACTCCGCCGAGCCATGCGCCGGGAGTGTAGCTCAGTGCGTAGGGGGCTCCCATGCCACGCATTACGGGACGACCCTCCTCCATGACGTCGGTGTAGACACCTGCAAGGCCGAGCATTTTGATCTGTTTCGTTCCGGTCATGGCGTCGCTGTAACCTACCGATACGGATGCACTGTTCTCAAAACTCTCGCAAAGGCTGCAACAAGCCATCTTGGTCAGACCCGACAGACTGATGATCTCGTCTTTGAGCAATCCGTTGAGTGACGAGTAGTTACCGCGACGGATACCTTCCACCACGATTGTCTCCATCTCGGCGGGGTGCAGAGAAAATTCCACAACCTGCTTGTTTGAGGTTATCTGCACCGTGTCGGGGGCGTAACCGATGAACGAGGCAACGAGTTTGTCGTAACCTTTCACTCGGCCGAGAGTGAACTCTCCATTTGAATCAGAGATACTGCCTATCGTTGTGTTGGCCCAATAGATTGAGGCACCGACGATAGGGGCGTTGTTGTCCGAACCGTCCTTGACAACACCGCTTACCTGTGCTTGTGTTGTGACAGCCATCAACAAACCGGCTGCAACAACCAATGAGTGTAAAATCTTTTTCATGAATTCTTATTTTTTTAATTTTTGTGATATGACAGACTTGCTTGTGATATTCCTTGTGGGGGGGGGAGGGAAATGCACAATCGGCCACTCAACGTCTTGTGTGTAGGCGTCGGGAGGCATTAAGATATTATTCCTGATTAGAGAAGGAAATTGCAATCGCGCACAAAAAGAGGTTCGTGCGGAGAGTCGTGAGGTCCGGCCCTTAACGGCAGAAGCAACAGGTTCTCATTTGTTGCAGGCAGTGCCAGGTCGGCGAGTGCGGGTTCCGAGTCAAAGATGACGGGAGTAGAGAAAGCGGCGGGAACAGAGTCGTCCTTATCCACCTGTACAGAGTCCGTTTTCACAATGACCAGTTCATATTCCGTATGACAATCCTTACAACCATGTTTGATGCATTGGTTGGCATCGTTGAACCAGAAGGCTGTCTTTGCCAAACGACCATGTTTATAGTTGTAATGCAGTGTAGCACCACATGATGCACACATATAGATGATTATGAATATGAGACTTAGCACTCGTTTCATGCCACAAATATACGTCATTTTTGCTTGTTATTGTCATCTGACACCTCATTTTTAGTTAAAAATACTTGGTTTTAGGTATAAAGAGAACCTGATCGCTGAACAACTATAAGAAAAAATAATTAAATTTGAGTGTTTGATAAAGGGGGATTCCCTCTGGCCGAATCTCGGAGATTTTATCAATGACAAGTGAGATAAAATTTTTTTGAACAAAAAACTTAAATAACAAACTGAGTATGAAAAAACTTTTTACCCTGACAACACTCCTTTTCATCTCTTTGGCGGGCTTTGCCCAGACCAAGGCGTGGGAAGGAATGCACTCCGCCTCCATTGGGGATTTGGAGAGTAATTATCAATTGCCGCCCGTTGAGTATGCCGGCCATATTCTTTGGGGCTGGGCAGGCGACATGAATGCCAAAATCATGAAAAAGGATTTTGACCTGATGCAGAGTGTCAATACACGAGTGGTCAACATCGAGCCCGGTTATGATTTCCCGTATGAGTATCTTTCGGACGATTGGTTCCGAATGATCAAGATGGCCGTTGAGGAGGCCAAGAAACGCGACATGAAGGTGTGGCTTATTGATGATGCAAAGTATCCGAGTGGTTTTGCAGGAGGTAAGTTCTCGCGCGAACGTCCCGACTTGAAGATGAAGGCCTTGATTCGTTGGGGCGAACCGTTGGAGGTGAAGGCGGGTTCTTCACTCACCCAGTATCCCGTTCCGTCGGGAGTCATCAGTGCGGTTGCCGTAAGTGACGGTCAGGCCAACAGAATGGTGCCCATCAAGGACGGAAAGATAACCTTCATTGCGGGTGTGCATGATTGGCAGATTATTCTTGTGGGAACGGCATTCCGCAGTGGAAACACCCGTGCTGTCAATCTGAAAAATCACGGCAAGGATACCACCAACTTCCTTCACGACTACATGAATCCCGAGGCGGTTGATCAATTCATCGAGTGGACCCACGAGGCAGCCAAGAAGGTGGTGGGCGACGAGATGGGTAAGACCATCATGGGATATCGCGGTGACGAGCCCGACTACTCTTACACTCCGTGGACCGACTCGATTATCGAAACCTTCAAACAGATGAAGGGTTATGATCCGACTCCGTATCTCGCCTCTTTGTTTGCCGAAACACGTACCGAGTATGAGAATCGTGTGAGAGCCGACTATTGGGATGTATGGTCTACGGTTTTTGCCGAGGTGTTCTTCCAGCGTCAGTCTGACTGGTGTGCCGAGAACGGCATGGCATTCTATACCCATCTGAACAATGAGCATACGATGCCGGTTTGTGTTACGGCCGATGGTGACTTCTTCCGTCTGTTGAGTAAGACCCCTATTCCGGGAGTGGATGCAATCAGCAATCATATTGCCCCGGGTGTGGATAATGATTTTCCGAAACTTGCTCCCTCGGTATCACACGTTTATGGCAAACCGCGTGCATTCAGCGAGACAATGGGTGCAGTACGTGGCGACGAGAAGTCGGCCAAATATCTTGTAAACCACCAGTTTGCTCGCGGAATCAATTTCTTTGAGTACAACTTTTGGAGTTCTAAATCGGCTACCAAGGAGTCGCTTGCACAAAAACCCTGGATGGGCCCGATGACAGACTATATCAACCGTACGTCGTATCTGTTCTCAATGGGAATTCCCGGTGCGCGTGTGGCTATGTATTATCCCACCATGTCGATGTGGTTGGGCAACAATGTGCCTTATCAGACCGTCAGCGACATTTCACAGATGTTGATGCGCCACCAGATAGACTTTGATTATATCAATGACGATGCCTTTACGGAGGTGATGAAGGTGGGTGCCGGTTATTTGGAAAATGCCAGCGGTCAGAAATACAATCTGCTCATCATTCCGCAGACCGATGTTATCTCGGCAGCGGCATGGGAGGTTATTGACAGCTTTATCCAGAGTGGCGGAAAGGTGTTGTTCTGGGGTGGCAGACCCAACTATCTGGTGGAGAAAACATTTACCGATATGAAACCCTTCCCCGATGCTCCGCGTGCAATTTATGAGCCTTATGTGAAGTGGACCAAGAAGGTGGCTTCCATTATGCCCGAACGCGAGATGGAGATTGAGAGTGACGGTACGGACGAGTTTGCAAATGCTTCACGCCGTAGGGCTCCCGTTCCGGGTCAGAAGTTTGATGTCGTGACCTCTACGGTCGATCGCTTCATGAAGGCGTCGGACAAGGTGGCGGCTACCGACAGTATCAGATATACCCGCCGAGTTTTGAACGACGGTGACCTCTATTTCATCTTCAATGAGGGCGAGCAACCCATCTCGTTTGCGGCCTTGTTTGATGTTGTGGGTCGTGTTCAGGAGTGGGACGGATATACCGGCAAGGTGACCGAG
>JAGBHS010000122.1 GCA_017935385.1 Tidjanibacter sp. | reverse complement strand
TATGTAGGAGACGGTGCAGGCCACTCCGCCCAGAAAAACGGCTACCGCGAGGTAATTCATGGTTGTATGAGGCGTACCCCAATCGGTCAGCACGGGCAATGCATATTCGAGCAGCGTGCCAAAAGCTCCGCCGAACACAACAATAGCCAACCCTATCAATGCCGACACCCACACAATCCAATCATACGAACGGCGCGGTCCCATAATGCGACGATAATACTGCGTCTCGCGCATCACCCGATTGGTGAAACCGTCATCGGCAGGCATCTGCTTATGCTCCTCAAAGAGTTTTTTCAGTTCTCTATCTTTCATACCCCAAAGTTAATAAATTTTCTTTTAGATGTGTTCGTCCGCGCGAAAGCCGCATCTTCACCACCGAACGGTCCAGCGCCATAATCTCCGCAATCTCACGCACGCTTTTGTCCTCCATATAAAAGAGCAGCAGCGGAGTGCGTTCCGATTCGTTCAGTCGGTCGAGGGCGAGCATAAGTTGCTGATTACGGTAGGAGTCATCGGAGTTGTACGTATGATCGGCCTCGACACGCAGACGTTCCGCCTCATCGGCACGTTCCACACCGCGCCGCGCCACCTCCTTGCGATTATCCAGCCAACAGTTATAGGCGATGCGGAACAGCCATGTACTCATCTTGGCGCGGCGCGAAAAGCGCGGCAAAGCCACCCAAGCCTTCAAGAAAGCCTCCTGTGCCAGATCGTCACTCAGTGTGGCGTCGTCCGACAGGTTGAGCAGGAACCTGCGTAAAGGCCCCTGCTGCTCCCTGACAAACTGCTCAAAACTTTTCTGATCGCTATTCAGCATCTAACTACAAAACTTTTTGATTCCGATTCAATCTCTCTGTGTCAGTCCCCTACTCTTCGCTTTTCGCCTCTGCACTCTCCGTCTCGGCAGGTTCGGTTGCGGGTGTTGCGGGTTCCTGTTTGAACTCGGCGGGACTGGCGAACCTGATGTATTCGGGTTTAGGTTTCTCTTTAACCACATCGCGTTTCTCCATTGCACGCTGCACAAAGAATGCTATAAGCAAGCCCAATCCAACCGACAGAGGAGCAAGTCCCATAAGACCAAACATCTCCACCGCACGCTCATTATCTGCAATAAGAGAAAAAACCAACACTGCCGCCACTCCGATCAGAGTCAAAACAAGTCCCCAAGCGAGTTTACCATAACCTTCCTGCGAAATTGTCTTGGGCTCATCGAAAAGATTGAGAGGCAAGGTGGCTCCTTTTTCCAATGACGAGTGGAATAACTGGTAACGCTGTTTGCGTTCTCTGTCCTTATAATAATATTTAAGGAAGATGATTGTTGTGGGCAACAAAAAGACCGTTGCAAAAATGATTAAAAATTCCTCCATAATACTAAATGAGTTAAAAGGTTATTAAAAATTTGTTTTCACTATATTAGACGACAAAGTTGCAAAAAGGTAACAATAAAAACACAAAAAAAGTTCGACCCCGCGAGCCGAACTTTTTTCTTCACAATAACATTGCACCACTTTTTTGTCGTGAAACGATTTATTCCATATCGCGCACCTTCATCTTGGTGGCATGACTGTCTACCAGACGCGCCAAGTGTCGCATATTGGTCTGCTCCTCGGTCTGACCGTAGTGATAGGGATAAAATACCTTCGGACGCAACTCATTCACCACCGATGCCGCCTGTTCGGGAGTCATCGTATAAGGCTGGTTGACCGCCAGAAAGAGATAGTCGATATTCTTCACATGCGCCATCTCGGGAGTAGGCTCGCTGTCACCCGACACATAGATGCGTTCGCCATCAAGTGTGATGATATAACCGTTATCGCGTCCCGCGGGGTGAAACTTATCACGTCCCGGAGTGGTGTTATACGCCGCCACGGCCTCAACCGTCATCCAATCTCCCACCTCCATCTTCTCGCCGTTGCGCAACACCGTAACACCGGCCACCTCTTCGGCCACCGACGGTGTGGACACCAATACCGTACCCTCCTTGCTCAACATGGCCACGACCTCCTTATCAAGATGGTCGCCATGGCCGTGGGTAACCAAAATGGCATCGGCCTTCGGCATCTGCGAATAGTCGGCTTCCGAACCTACGGGGTCGAGATACACAACCTTCTGGTCATAAACCACCGCAAAACTCGCATGACCGAAAAAGACAAATGACAACTGTTTGCCACTCGGAGTGACATAACTATCAGACTGATATGATCCAAAACTCAACATGGCTGCCAAAATCAAATTTAACATCTCTTTCTACATTTTTATATTCAAACAGTTTCCTTGCAAAAATCACGCAAAACCCTCTACACTTACGCCTTGCGTTCACTGCAAAGGTCGTAAACTATTTGAGATATTTATCAAGCCAAGAGAAGAATTCTCTGTTCCAAACCACCGAATTCTGGGGCTTGAACACCTGATGTGCCTCGTCCGTGAACTCAACCAGACGGGTGGGAACACCGTGCAGGCGAGCCGCCGTAAAGGCCTCCAAGCTCTGGGTATAGGGAATACGGTAGTCTTTCTCACCTGTGAAAATAAGAATCGGAGCATTCCACTTGTGGATAAGTTTGTGGGGCGAATTGGCATACGAACGCTGTGCAACCTCGTTCTCTTTATCCCAATATGCACCACCGTAGTCGCGATTCACAAACCACAACTCCTCCGTTTCGCCATACATGCTCTCGAAATCATAAATACCGCAATGAGCAATCAACGCCTTGAAACGATTCTGATGCACACCTGCAAGATAGAACACCGAATAACCGCCATAACTTGCGCCAACAGCACCCAGACGATGCTCATCAACCCACTCCTCGGCAGCCACATCATCTATGGCGGCAAGATAATCCTCAATATTTTGACCGCTGTAATCGCCCGAAATCTGATCCACCCATTCGCGACCGAACGAAGGTGTTCCTCTACGGTTGGGCGCCACAACAACATAACCCTGAGCCGCCATCAACATGAAGTTCCAACGATAACTCCAAAATTGGCTGACAACACTCTGAGGACCTCCCTGACAATACAACAACGCCGGATACTGCTTGTTCTCGTCAAATTCGGGCGGAACAATCACCCATGTAAGCATCTTCTTGTCGTCAGTGGTTTTCACCCAACGTTTCTGCACGCTACCCATCTTGATGTTGTCATAAATCTCCTTATTGACAAACGTGAGTTGTTTATGCTCCTCGCCCTCAAAGGTATAGAGTTCGGGAGCCTGCATCATGGTCTGTTTCGAGAACACCATCTTGTCGCCCGCAACAGCCAATGCCGTAATATCATGATCGCCTGCCGTAATAACTTTCACGCTATCGACCGCATCAACCGAACAAATCTGATACGTGGCCTGCATGGCCGACAAGAAATACAACTTATCATTACCGTCCCAAATAAGATTCTCAACACTATAATCGAAATTGGGCGTAAGGTCGGTAAATGAATTATCTGCCGAATTCCACACCACCAAATGCTCTATATCAGACTCGTTACCAGCACGACGCATGCTGCGGAATGCAATCTTACGTCCATCGGGCGAGAACACCGGATAGCGATCATAACCCGGCATGACAACCTCATTGCCTACCAACGACTGCACCTTACAGATATTGCTGGTCGCCTTCGAAGCCACATCATAAACATAAATATCCGAATCGGTAGATACCGCATACTCGGCACCCGTCATCTTCTTGCAAGTATAGGCCAATC
>JAGBHS010000121.1 GCA_017935385.1 Tidjanibacter sp. | reverse complement strand
CGTGGACAGAGTGGTGGTGTCGCAGGAGAATGATGTGTCTACCATTGAGGAATCGGTGGCTCGTGCTTTGGAATTGGGCGATGGCATTTGTTCTATAATTACATTGGGCGAGGAGAGTGACCGACGGGAATTCTCCACCCGTTTCGAGGCCGACGGAATCACTTTTGAACAACCGACCGAACACCTTTTCTCATTTAACAGTCCGTTGGGAGCATGTCCCAAGTGTGACGGCTATGGAAAGATTACGGGTATTGATGAGGATCTGGTGGTGCCCGACAAGAATAAGAGCATCTATGATGATGCCATTGCTTGTTGGCGAGGAGAAACCATGGGGCGTTGGAAGGATCAGTTGGTGCTGGCGGCTCATAAGTTTGATTTCCCAGTTCATGCTCCGTATTATGAGCTGACAAGAGAGCAGAAGCAACTTTTGTGGCGTGGAAACAGCTATTTCAAGGGGCTTGACGAGTTTTTCCAATATATCAGCAAGGAGAGGTACAAGATACAGTATCGTGTGATGTTGTCGCGTTTTACGGGAAAGACTATTTGTCCCGAATGTGGCGGACGTCGTTTGCGACCGGAGGCATTGTATGTGCAGGTGGGTGGTAAAAATATTGCCGAGATGGTGGAGATGCCGGTTGAGGATCTCGTGGCGTTCTTTGACGAGTTGAAGATGGATGCCTACGATGCGGCAAAGAGTGAACGAATCCTGGTGGAGATAAAGAACAGGTTGCAATATCTGACCGATGTCGGATTGGGCTATCTTACTTTGAACCGATTGTCCTCCACTTTGTCGGGCGGAGAGAGTCAGCGCATAGCGTTGTCTTCGGCATTGGGTAATAATCTTACAGGATCGTTGTATATTTTGGACGAGCCGAGCATAGGTCTTCACCCGCGCGATACGGCCCGATTGATAGAGGTGTTGAAACGATTGAGGGATCTGGGCAATACGGTCATTGTCGTTGAACATGAAGAGGAAATTATCCGTGCAGCAGACCATATTGTCGATATAGGTCCGGGTGCTGGTTATAACGGCGGCGAGGTGGTGTATAACGGCCCGTTTGAGGGGTTGAAGACTGCCAAAGGCTTGACGGCCGACTATATGATGGGACGAAAGAGTATTCCGATGCCCGTTCAAGTGCGTGGCTGGAATAACTATATAGAGATTAAGGGCGCACGTCAAAACAACTTGAAAGGGGTGGATATAAAGATTCCGCTTAATGTGATGACCTGCATTACGGGAGTCAGTGGTAGCGGCAAATCCTCGTTTGTGAAAGGGATACTTTATCCTGCGGTGCGTCGCAAACTCAATGAAACGGGACTGAAACCGGGTACGTATGACTCTTTGGAAGGTGACTTGAAACTGTTGGAGTCGATAGAGATAATCGATCAGAATCCGATAGGAACTTCGTTGAGGTCCAACCCCGTCACCTACACCAAGGCTTACAATACGATACGTCGTTTGTTTGCCGCCCAACCTTATGCCGAGAATAACGGACTGACACAGGGCCATTTCTCGTTCAATAGAGCAGGAGGTCGTTGTGAGGAGTGTCAGGGAGAAGGTGTGATAAAGGTTGAGATGCAGTTTATGGCCGATGTGGAGATAAAGTGCGAGAGATGTGGCGGGCGTAGATTCAGTGACGAAGTGTTGGAAGTGCGTTATAGAGGCAAGTCTATATATGACGTGTTGGAGATGACGGTGGACGATGCTGTGGCATTTTTCGGTGAGGACAAAGAACCGATGTGTGTCAATATTGTCAATACGTTGAGTGTTTTGCAGGAAGTAGGTTTGGGCTATGTCAAACTGGGACAACCCACATCGACACTTTCGGGCGGAGAGATACAGCGTGTAAAATTGGCGTCGTTCCTGCTTAAAGATGATGATAGCGGCAAGACGCTGTTTATATTCGATGAGCCGACAACGGGACTGCATATTCACGATATAAGCACTTTGATGAAGGCCTTTGATGCATTGATTTCGCGCGGAAATACGGTTGTCATTGTGGAGCATAATATAGATGTTATCAAGTGTGCCGACTGGGTGGTGGATTTGGGTCCCGAGGGCGGTGCGGCAGGAGGTCGTGTCGTATTTGAGGGAACACCGCAGGAGTTGGCATTGTGTAAGGAGAGTTATACGGGTCGCTATTTGGCGATGCGAAACAAAATAGTCAGATAATGAAGGAGGAATTTCTCAAATATATACTGCCCAACGGAATAAAAGCCATACATAAACGCACCAAATCGCCTGTTGTGCATTGCGCAATGATAATCAATACGGGGTCGCGCGATGAGTTGAAGGGCGAATTCGGTATGGCTCATT
>JAGBHS010000120.1 GCA_017935385.1 Tidjanibacter sp. | reverse complement strand
TCCACGTGACGCTGCGGATTGGTAGAGGTGTCGTTGTGACCGAACTGGATAAGCACCCAGTCGTCAGCCTTCAAATCATCAACAATGCCTTTCCAACGTTCCTCGCGGATAAAACTTCCCGTACTGCGACCACCGATGGCACGGTTATCGACCTCCAATTTGTCGGCATCGAAGAACTGCTGGATCTCCTGTCCCCAACCACGCATCAGAGTCTGCTCGGGGTCGTAGGTCTGGGCTGTTGAGTCACCCGCAATGTACAATTTCACTTTCTCCTGTCCCGTCGCTGTCATGGCAGCCAACGAGAGAACAATTAACAAAAAGATACGTTTCATAATCTGTTGTTTTTATTTTTTTAATTGGTTTTTTGTTCGGTTGAATTGTTTGAGGTGTCGGCCGGCAGTGAAGCACTTTCTTGCACTCCGGTTTGTTCCTGACTCTTGCCGAGAGTGCGATCTATGCGCACCCTGAATGCCTCTCCGGCCTCGGTCTTGATGTAATCCCAACGAGTCAGTACACATATAAAGAGCAAGATTACAATGATTATCATTGTCTTTTCCTGCTTGGTCATTGCCTTGAATTTCTCTGTCAGTTTCATTCTATTTGAGTGTTACGCTAATAATATAAGGCTTGTTGCCATGACAAGCATACCTGCCACAAGACCTGCTATTGCTATGTGACTTTGTCCGTATTGGTGTGCCGCAGGCAGTAGCTCGTCAAACGAAATGTATATCATGATTCCCGCCACTATGGCCATCGTGCAGCTGATGAGCATAGGTGTAATGAACGGCATCAGGATGGCGAATGCAATCAAAGCCCCGATGGGTTCGGCCAATCCCGAGAGCATGGAGTACAGACAGGCTTTTTTCTTGTTTCCCGTTGCATAGTATATCGGCACGGCAACGGCTACTCCCTCGGGTATGTTGTGAATGGCTATTGCTATTGCTATGGCGATACCGAGTCCCGTGTCTTCGTAAGCTGTCATGAAAGCCGCAATGCCCTCCGGAAAGTTGTGAATGCCTATGGCGAGAGCCGTCACGAAACCGGCATGTTTGAGCGAACTGGTGTGGATGTGAGATTGAGTTCCGTTTCCGCCACTTAACTCCTCCACACTATGCAACTCATGCGGATTTTCGCTGGCCGGAATCAGCTTATCGATAATGGCTGCCAGAGCAATACCTCCGAAGAAGGCTGCCACGGCTATGATATCTCCCGTTTTGCCGTTGCCGAGAATCTCACCAATTTCCAATCGTGCGCTGAAAAGCATCTCCATGAACGAAATATAAATCATTACTCCTGCCGAGAAACCCAACGAGAGAGAAAGAAAACGAGTGTTTGTCTTGTGGGTAAAGAATGCAATAAGGCTGCCGATGCCGGTGGCAAGACCCGCCAATAGCGTCAATAACAAGGCATATACTACGTTATGAGTCATGAATAAACAAGTTTAATTTGCGCTTCTCCAACTATTGTGTGGAATCTACTTAAAACTTCATAAAGTTTTATTACTTTTGCAAAGATAAAAATATAGTTCGGAAATAGTACACCCACTTAAAAATTCATGTCGAAACAGTTACACGAAAATATCGTTTTGTACGATAAGAAATTTGCTCCGTTTATTCCCTATTCGGAGATAAAGGAACGCGTTGCGGCATTGGCCAATCGTATGCGCAAGGAATATGAAGGTAATAACAACCTGGTTTTTCTTGTGGTGTTGAATGGAGCCTTCATGTTTGCTGCAGAGTTGTTGGGCGAGTTGGATGTTAACGGAGTTGTTTCGTTTATAAAACTCTCTTCTTATCGTGGTAACAGCACCACCGGAGTGGTAGACGATGTGTTGGGTTTGGATTGTAATATAGAGGGCCGTACGGTTGTTATTATCGAGGATATTGTGGATACGGGTATTACCATGCAGCATCTGTTGGATTCTTTGAAGAAGAAACATCCCGCACGTGTCGATATCGCAACCATGTTCTTCAAGCCGGAGTCTTTCAGAGGAAATTATGAGGTGAAGTTCGTGGCTATGGAGTTGCCGAAAGAATTTATTGTCGGTTTCGGCCTTGACTATGACGGTTTGGGTCGCAACTACAAGGATATATACAAACTGGTTAATGAAAGAGGTTGATTTCGAGGGCGGCCGTAAGTTGCCGCTTGTAGAGGAGTTTTACACTGTTCAGGGAGAGGGTTATCATTCGGGTAAACCGGCATATTTCATTCGTTTGGGCGGATGTGATGTGGGTTGCCGTTGGTGTGATGCCAAGTTCACCTGGAAGGCCGAGCAGTTTCCGCTGGTTGATGCGGAGAAGATTGTTGCGGCTGCTGCGTCGTGTGAGGCTCAGGCCATAGTGGTTACGGGCGGCGAACCGCTTAAATACCCGATGGGAGTACTGACCGAGGGACTGCATAAGGCGGGATTGGAGATATTTCTTGAAACCTCGGGTACCTATCCCATGAGTGGCGAGTTTGATTGGGTATGTTTGTCCCCCAAGCGTCAGCGTCCGCCGTTGGACTCGATGTGTGAGGTTGCCGATGAGTTGAAGGTCATAGTGGAGAGTGCAGACGATTTCGAGTGGGCGGAGCAGTGTGCGCGTCGTGTCGGTGACAAATGTATGTTGTATTTGCAGCCCGAGTGGAGCAGATATGATGAAGTTGTGGGCGATATTGTGGAGTTTGTGAAAAAGAATCCGCGTTGGAACATTTCGTTGCAGGCCCATAAATTTATGCGTATCCCGTAACGGGCAGAGTTGGAGAAAGACAGGAAAACAGGATAAACAGTGAAAGAGTTTCTTAATAATAAAAAGTATTATTTCTTGGCCACCGGCATATTTTTGTTGGTGATTTTCGTGTTTGCCGAGGTTCCTGTTTTCGACCTTGTGTCGTTGCGTCGCGACATACGCGAGATGCATGAGGAGCAGATGATGTATCGTTCTCAGGCTCGAGCCGACAGCCTTTTCCTGCAACAGATGAACGATGATGTTTTTCTGGAAAAGTATGCTCGTGAGAAGTTTTTTATGAAACGAGATGGAGAGGAGATCTATTTTGTGGAGGATGGCGATTCGGTACGTGTGGCATCGGAAGATGGACATAGATTTTTTGATTAAAGAGTTGACGGTAAATGGAACTGAAACGAAGCGTGGTTAAGGGCGTGGCATGGTCCACTGTGGAGAAGGTCTGCTCGGCATTGTTGCAGTTGGCCGTCAGTCTGGTGCTGTTGAGTCTGCTTTCCCCCGACGATTATGGAATAATTGCCATTGTGACGGCAATCATCGGTATCCTGATGCCGTTGGTTGATAGCGGTTTCTCGCAGGCGCTGATTCGTAAGAAGGAGATTGATAAGGCGGATTACTCCTCTGTTTTCTACCTCAATATGGCGGTGGCTCTGGGACTTTATGCCATCCTTGTGGCGTTGTCGCCGTTTATCTCAGAATATTATGACTCGCCTGTGTTATTGGAGGTGATACCGGTGTTGGCATTGCTGATGCCGATAAACGCACTCTCCATAATACAAAACACCATCTTCTCGCGCGATATTAATTTCAAGCGCCTTTCGATTTATACACTGACCGGCTCGGTGGTGTCGAGTGCGGTGGCTATATGGATGGCGTTGTCTGGCTACGGGGTGTGGTCGTTGGTGGCTCAACGTCTGATAATGATAGTGACCAAGACGGTGTTGCTGTGGGTGTTCAGCACGTGGCGTCCGTCACTCACTTTCTCGTGGAACAGTATTAAGGGAATGTTCAGTTATGGTTCACGCATTCTGTTGTCGGATATCATTACCAATGTCTATTACCAGATTTCGTCTCTGTTTATCGGTAAGGTCTATTCGGTGCAGGATTTGGGCTATTACGATAGAGGAAACAAGATAAAGGAGCTGCCGGTTACTTCAATGATTATTTCGGTCATGAATGTGTCGTTCTCGGCCCTTTCGCGCATGCAGGAGGAGGTGGAGCGCATGTATAATGCTGCCCGTAAGATTTTCATCGTGTGGGTGTTTGTGATGTTCCCCATGATGTTGGGAATCATAACGGTGGCAGAGGATATGTTCCGATTTTTGTTGCCGGAGATATGGTTGCCGTCGGTACCGTATTTGCAGATACTGTGTGTGGCAGGATTGTTCTCGCCGCTTTCGGTGGTGTCATATGTGTTGGTGAAGGTCAAGAGTGACGGTACGCTGATTTTCCGCATAGAGTTGATCAAGAAGGCGGTTGCGACACTTATACTGTTGGGAACGATACCTATTAGTATAAAGGCTATTGCCTGGGGACAGGTGGCGATATTCTTGTCGGATATGTTGGTTAATGCCATTACGGCTCGCCATTTTGTGTCGAGTTGGACCATTTGGTCTAAGATTAAGGATGCTCTGCCTTATATGTTGTTGACGGCGGTTATGTCGGGAGTGATATTGTTGATTGGCTGTTTGGCTGTGTCGTGGTCGGCGGGTTGGATCTTATTGGCCAAGGTTGTGGCGGGACTTGTTGTGTATATCGGTCTGGCACAACTGTTCAAACTCACGGCATGGCAGGAGATCAAGGAGATTCTCAAAGGCTACTATCGCAAACGCCTCTCCAACCGATAATAGAGATTAAAATAAAACCGCCACGCAGAAGATGCGTGGCGGTTTTCGTATCAGTTTGAAGAAATTAATAGACCTTTGGTTCTATTTTTCCCGTCATGACTCTGTATGCGTTCATGGCCAACGCCTCCAATTCGTTCTCGCCCGGCATTATTACCACGGGAGCAATGAACGATACCATCTTCGTGATGTAATCACACACCAGCTTGTCGTAAGCAATTCCGCCGGTGAGGATGATGGCATCCACTTTTCCGTGCAGTACGGCCGCACTTGCACCTATCCATTTGCCGATGTTGTACGACATTGCATCGCTGAGCAACATGGCGTCTTCATCTCCGTTCAGACAACGACGTTCCACTTCGAGCATGTCGTTTGTACCGATGTAGGCGAATATGCCACCTTCTCCGGCAATCTTGTTGGTCATCTCGCGCAGAGTGTATTTGCCACTGTAACACAACTCGGCCATCTGCATAGAAGGCAACGAACCGGCTCTCTCGGGCGAGAAAGGTCCGTCACCGTCAAGGCCGTTGTTTACGTCAATGACTTGACCGTTTTTGTGGACACCTATCGAAATCCCGCCACCCATGTGAGCCACGATGAGGTTCATCTCTTTGTAGGGGATGCCTTGTTGTTCGGCATATTTGCGTGCCATGGCTCTTTGGTTGAGGGCGTGGAACGTAGATACGCGTCTTATTTCGGGCAGTCCGGTCAGCTGAGCCACTTCGGGCATGTCGTTCATGGTTGCCGGATCGGCCGTATAGGCTTTGATGCCCGCCTCCTGCGCTATCTCATAAGCAATGGTCGGGCCCAGATTGCAGGCATGTTGTCCGTACGGATCGTACAGTGCGTCTTTAACCATTTTTGGGTTTATCTCATAAACTCCCGACGAAATCTTCTTGACAAGCCCACCTCTTCCAATCACCACATCCAACTCGTTCAATCCAATGCCACTCTCAGCAATGGTGTCCATCACAAACTTCTTTCTGAACTCTTTCTGGTTGGGAATACCGTTAAATGAGGTTAGTTCGTCCAGAGTGTGCTTTATTGATTTCGTTATTATCGGAGTCTCATTCAGATATATACCACATTTTGTGGATGTAGAACCCGGATCAATAACTAAAATTTTATACTCTTTCATCTCGTTTTTTTGTTCTTTTCGGGAGGTCTCGCAAGTAGGTTTATACCGATAAACAGGCCAGAGCCATCGAATAGAGTTTCGTTTTTGTCGAGTCGCCACGTGAGCATAGTACGCAGGGAACCTTTGTCCCTGCCACCATTGCGCCCAACTCTGCACCTGCGAATTTGGTGCAGGTTTTGTAGAAGACGTTACCCGTCTCAATGTTGGGGAAGAGCAGACAATCGGCATCTCCTGCTACGGGGCTTTCCAGCTTTTTGGTTTCGGCGGCATGGGCATCTATCGCAATATCCAGCGACAGCGGTCCTTCAATATCCACCTTCGTACCGAGCTGGCCTCGTTTCCCCATACAGGTGATGATTGCCGAGTCTACACACGACTCTATCTTCGGCAACATCTGTTCGCTCGGAGCAATGCAGGCAACCTTCGGGATCTCCACTCCGAGTCGTTTTGCCGTTGATATGATATATTTGGTTATGGCAATTTTCTGGTTCAAATCGGGTGCGGGGATAACCGCCACATCACCCACTGTCAACAGTTTGTGATAGGCTGGTATCTCAAATACCGCCACATGGCTCAATGTTGCCTTCGGGGGCAACAGACCCCACTCTTTGTTGAGTATGCCGCGCATGTATTTGTCCGAAGAAACAAGGCCTTTCATCAAGATGTCAGCCTCGCCGGCATGAATCATCTTTATGGCCTTCTCCACGCACTTCATGTCCGATGCCTCATGCACCACCGTGAATTGTCCCATATCGATACCCTCCTCACGACATGTTTTGGCAATCTGTTCCTCATCGCCCACAAGGGTGATGTCGGCAATGCCATGCCTGATGGCCATGTCGGCGGCCTGTATCGAGTGCGAATCCTGTGCATAGGCAATGATGATACGCCGTTTGCCCTTTTGGGCAACGGCGTTCACCAGTTCATCCAAACTTTTTATCATAACCTTTTTGTTGCTTGTTACGAATTTGCTATTTCACGAGGTTGTAGGTATCTGTTGCGATAACCAACTCTTCGTTGGTGCAGATAACCACAGCCTTAACTTTCGAGCCGGGTTTGGTGATGATTGCATCCTCGCCCATGATGGTGTCGTTCTTCTCTGCATCGAAGTCCAGACCCATCCACTCCATGTTCTCGCAAACTGCATGACGCATATCCTTCTTGTTTTCGCCGACACCGCCGGTGAATACAACCAGATCAACGCCACCCATGGCTGCTGCATAAGCACCCACATATTTCTTTACGCGATAGTAGTATGCGTCAATAGCCAACTCTGCCTGTTTGTTGCCTGCGTCTTTTGCGGCCGACACGTCACGCATATCTGAAGAAACCTCCGACAGACCCAATACGCCCGACTCTTTGTTCAGTACGTTCCAGATCTCTTCCATCTTCATGTTCAGCGAACCGTGCATGTAGTTGATGATACCTGCATCGATGTCACCCGAGCGGGTTCCCATCATGATACCCTCCACCGGAGTGAATCCCATTGAGGTATCCACACTCTTGCCGTTCAGAATGGCTGCGATACTGCCGCCGCTACCTACATGGCAGGTGATGATCTTGCTGTTCTCGAAATCGATGCCTGCCAACTCTGCACCTTTCTGTGCTACGAATTTGTGGCTTGTTCCGTGGAAACCGTAGCGACGTATCTTGTTCTCGCGATAGAATTTGTAGGGCAGACCATACATGTATGCCTTGGCGGGCATGGTCAGGTGGAACGAGGTGTCGAAAGTGGCCACCTGAGGAATCTCGGGCAACAGTTTTGATATTGCGATGATACCTTTCAAGTTTGCGGGAACGTGCAGGGGAGCCAGCTCCTTGCAACTCTCGATTTTCTCTATTGCATCGGGAGTGATGAGGGTACTCTTGTCAAAGTACTCGCCACCGTGAGCCACGCGATGACCTACTGCCGAGAGTTCGTCAAGCGATTTGATAACACCAATCTTGGGATCGGTAATCATCTTGATGATGAAATCTATACCATCGGTATGATCCTGAATGCCGTTGTCAAATTCGGCTTTGTCTTTACCGGTGGGGCGGTGGGTAATGATTGATTTCTCAAAACCAATTTTCTCGATAAGGCCTTTGGCCAAAAGCGAGTTCTGCTCGTCGTTCATCTCGATCACCTGATATTTGATAGATGAGCTGCCGCAGTTAAGAACCAATATAATCATAATCTTAGGGGCTTTTCTTTTTTGTTAATCTTTTTCTTTCTCTTTTTTTGTTGTCGGGAACTATTTGGCCTGTGCCTGACAAACGGTGATAGCAACGAGATTCACGATGTCGTCAATTGAACAACCGCGTGAGAGGTCGTTGATGGGAGCAGCCATACCTTGGAGTACGGGACCGATAGCCTCTGCGTGAGCAATTCTCTGAACGAGTTTGTAGGCGATGTTACCAACCTCCAACGACGGGAATACCAATACGTTTGCTTTGCCTGCAACTGCGCTTCCGGGAGCCTTCTTGTTGGCTACGCTGGGGATGAGGGCTGCATCAGACTGCAGTTCGCCATCGATCTGAGTGTCGGGAGCCATCTCCTGGGCAATCTTGGTAGCCTCCACAACTTTGTCAACCATTTCGTGTTTTGCCGAACCTTTTGTCGAGAAACTCAACATGGCGATTCTCGGCTCGAAACCTGCGATTGCGCGTGCGGTACCTGCGGTAGCCACTGCGATCTGTGCCAACTCTTGTGCATTGGGGTTGGGCAATACTGCGCAGTCGGCAAATACCATCATACCGTTCTCACCGAACTGTTTGTCCTCGGTAATCATGATGAATGCACCCGAAACAACGCTGATGCCCGGCAGGGTCTTTACATACTGCAATGCGGGACGGAGCAGATCACCGGTGGCATTGTCGGCACCACCTACCTCGCCATCCACATCACCTGCTTTTACCATGATTGCACCCAGGTAGAGAGGATCCTGCAACTGTTTTTCGGCAACTTCGGGGGTAACGCCTTTCTTGCCACGCAACTCAACCATCAGGTCGATGTATTTCTGCTTGTTGGGAATATTCTGCGGATCCACCAGAGTGGCTTTCTCAATGTTTTTGAGGTTGTACTGTGCAACCAATTTGTTGATCTCGTCAATGTTACCGATGATGGTCAACTCTGCCAGACCTTCTTCAATAATTCTGTCTGCTGCCTGCAATGTTCTTGCCTCGGTACCTTCGGGTAATACGATGCGTTTGGGGGCCTGTTTGGCCTTTGCTTTAATACTGCTTACAAAATCCATTTTGTTTTAATTTTTTTATGTTTTTTATACAATTAGTTTGTTGTCTTTTCAGCTGAGTGCAGCTTGACGAAATGTCTTGCTGTAATCCTCTTTCATTAGTCTTTGTATTTGTATCCGACGCCTTTGATGGTGACTATGTGTTCATCGCCTATCTTCTCGCGCAGTTTGCGGATGTGAACATCGATGGTTCGGTCGCCGACAACCACATTCTGCCCCCATACCGACTTGTAAATCTCCTCGCGGGTGAAGACTCTTTGCGGTTTTGAATAGAGCAGATAGAGCAGATTGAACTCCTTGCGGGGGAGAACCATCTCCTCGCCATCCTTGATGACCACAAAACGATCTCTGTCCATGATTATCGAACGGTTGGAGGTCGGTATCGTCTGTTGCTCCTGCACTGGGTCGTCAAATTTTCTCAACATTGCTTTGATGTGGCTGATGAGCAGATTGACGCGAATTGGCTTTGTGATGTAATTATCCGCACCCGCTTCGAATCCTGCGATTTGAGACTCGTCTTCGCTGCGTGCAGACAGGAAAGTGATGTGGGTGTTTGCCAATTCGGGCAATGCTCTCATCTCTTTGCAAGTCTCTATGCCATCCATCTCGGGCATCATCACATCCAGTATTATCAGATGCGGCAATACTTTTACGGCAGTGGCAAGAGCATCTCGACCATTGTTGGCGGTAAATACTTCATACCCCTCTTTTTTGAGGTTGTAGCTCACAAATTCGAGAATATCGGCCTCGTCATCGACAAGAAGAATACGGTAATTCATGGTTGAAAAATGTGTTTAACAAAATATTCTGCAAGATACGAAAAAAATACGAGATATATCTTCCGAACTGCCTGAAAAATGGGTATGGAGAAAATAAATGATTGTAAAATTTGATAAACCATAAAATAGATGTATTTTTGTAAATTGCATATAAAATATGTGTAAAGATTGCTCTAATTAATTAAAATGTACTACGAAAATGACTGCTACTGAGAAGAAAAATGTATCTGTTCCGGAGGAACAAGTCAGCAATGCTGAGGATGTGATTAAGAATGCTACCCAAGAGACCGTAGTGTCTGATGAGAAGGCTCCTGAGGAGAGCGAAGATGTCTTAGAGAGTGTTAATTTTGCCGATGAGGATGCCGAGTTGGCGGCTTCTGCTCCCGAATTTGATTTGGGCGAAGTGGCCGAGGGCGAAGAGGAGAGTGGCAAGAGCCCGTTGGAGGATTTGAACTCGAAGAGTAAAAGCGAGTTGGTGGAGCTGTTCGCCGAGTTGTTGGAGAACAAACCGGTGCAGATGTTGCGCCACGATGTTGAGGCTATCAAGGTGGCTTTTTATAAGTTGCACAGAGCCGATGTGGATCAGCAGAAGAAAAACTTTGTCAAGGAGGGCGGAAATGCCGAGGAGTTTGTGGCTCCGTATGACAATGACGAGATAAGACTGAAAGAGTATTTTGCCATATACCGCAAGAAGAGAGAGGACTACATGGCCGACCTGGCTCATGTGAAGGAGGAGAATCTCAAAGTCAAGTTGGGAATCATAGAGGAACTTAAAGCCTTGGTTAACAGCACCGAGACTATGAACAATACGTTCACTGCATTCCGAGAGTTGCAGCAGCGCTGGAAAGAGACGGGTGTTGTTCCGCAGGCCAATGTGAAGGAGGTTTGGGAGACCTACAATCTCTATGTCGAGAATTTCTATAATTATATCAAGATAAACAAGGAGTTGCGTGATTTGGATTTGCAGCGCAACTATGAGCAGAAGGTGCAGTTGTGTGAGGTTGCCGAGGGTTTGGCTGCCGAGACATCAATTGTGGCTGCATTCCGCAAGTTGCAGGATCTGCACGAGCAGTGGAGAGAGACCGGCCCTGTTGCCAATGAGTATAAGGAGCAGATTTGGGAGCGATTCAAAGAGGCCAGTTCGCGTATCAACAAACAGCATCAGGAGTATTTTGAGAACATAAAGGAGGATCAGAAACACAATCTGGAACTGAAAGCGGAACTTTGCGTTCAGGCCGAGCAGTTGTCGGAGGAGGTTCTCACGTCGAGAAAAGAGTGGAACAAGGCTTCGGAGAAACTGATTGAGATACAGAAGGTGTGGAAGACGATTGGCTTTGCTCCCAAGAAAGACAATGCGAAGATATATGAGAGATTCCGCAATGCGTGCGACAAATTCTTTGAGGTAAAACGTTCGTTCTATGAGAACATCAAGTCGGAGATGGATCACAATCTGCAACTGAAAAACGAAATTTGTGAGGCGGCCGAGGCGTTGATGGATAGCGAGCAGTGGAAGAAGACCACCGAGGAACTGATTGCATTGCAAAAACGCTGGAAGGAGATAGGCCCTGTGGCACGTCGTTATTCGGATGTGGTATGGAAACGATTCAGAGCTGCCTGCGATCACTTCTTTGAGAGAAAGGCGGGTCATTTTGCCGGTGTGGATGCCGAGCATGACGAGAATCTGGCAAAGAAGAATGCGCTGCTGGCAGAGATGGCCGAGGCAGATGTCAAGGCAGGCGGTTTCGAGCTTATAAAGAGCTATCAGAAACGTTGGAACGAGATAGGTTTCGTCCCGATGAAGGCCAAAGACGGTTTGCAGAAGAAATATAAAGAGGTGCTGGATGCAATGTTTGCGACGTTGCGCAGTGGCGAGAAGGATAGAAATATTGAACGTTATCGCAATCGAATCTCGACCATGAAGTCTTCGGGCGACAAGAAGTTGAAGTTTGAACGCGAGAAATTGTATAACAAGCTCAAACAGTTGGAGCTGGATGTCGCTACGTTGGAGAATAACATCGGTTTCTTCTCTAAATCGAAAAATGCCGAGTCTATGATTCAGGATGTTCGCGCCAAGATAGAGAAGACCAAAGTGGAGATGGCTGAGCTGATTGAGAAGATAAATATGATTGACGCACAGGAGTAAACGAAAAAATATTTGAAGAAGGAATTATTAGAAAACAAAACAATTTTAGAGGTTAATGGATAAGAAATCACTAATCGGCTTGTTGCTTATTACGGCAATAGTGTTCGGTTTCAGTATGTATAATGCCAAACAGGCAGAGAAGTATATGGCGGCTCATCCCGAAGAGTTTGAGCAGGTGGCAGAGAGTGCAGAGTCTAATGTAACGCAGGTTGAGCAGCAGGCGGCTGTTTTTGAGACGGCGATGAACGATTCGTTGGCAAATGTGGCAATGGTGGCACAGTATGGTGAAAATCTGGTTGCTGCATCGCGTCGTCAGGCAGAGAGTTTCACGGTTGAGAATGACGTGATGAAGATTACGTTCTCTACCCGTGGAGGAGCCGTTGAGGGTGTCGAATTGAAGGATTATGGACGCTATCAGGGCGGTCAGATTCAGATGTTCAAGGAGGGTACCAACAAGTTTGCCTTGCAGTTCTATTATAAACGCAATCTTCGCGAGATGCTTATCACAACGAGTGACTATGCATTTGAGGTTGTGAAGAACGAGGTGCTAGCAGATGGCGGTCATCAGGTGGTGATGCGTTTGGCATTTGATGCCGATGCCTACATGGATTATATCTACACTTTGCAACAGGATAGCTACATGATTGACTATGATGTGAATTTTGTGGGCATGCGTGAAGGTATGATGGCCGATTCGGAACTCGTGTTCGATTGGAAAAACACCAGTTTGCAGAACGAGCAGGGTTACAAAAACGAGAATACCTACACCACACTGTCGTATATGTTCCCCAATGCCAAGAAGATTAGCGACTTGGGTATGTCGGAGGTGAAACGCGGTGGCGGAACGAAGAGCAAATCGGTACAGACCAAGGTGGACTGGTTTGCATTCAAACAGCAGTTCTTCTCGTCGGTATTCGTGGCACAGGAGCAGTTCCAGAATGCGGATTTCTCTTATAGGACCCATGAGGAGGGTACGGGAATGATTAAGGATTTCTCGGCTGTCGTGTCGGTGCCTTTCTCGCCCAACCAGACGGAGTATGACTTTGATTTCTACTTCGGTCCGAACAAATACTCTGTTCTGAAAGAGTTCCAGAAGGAGAGTGGCGAGGACTTGCAGATGGAGAAATTGGTGCCGCTGGGCGGTTGGCTGGTAGGCTGGGTCAACAGATGGATGGTTATTCCGGTGTTTGACTTTTTGAGTAAGTATATCGGCAATATTGGAATCGTTATTCTGATTCTTACGATTTTGATCAAGGCGCTTATCTATCCGTTGACTCATAAGTCTTATATGTCGTCGGCGAAGATCAGGGCTTTGAAACCTGAGATTGATGCCCTGAATGCCAAATATCCCCGTCAGGAGGACGCTTTGAAGAAACAGCAGGCACAGATGGAGCTGTATAAACAGTGCGGTGTGAACCCTATGGGAGGCTGTCTGCCCATGTTGATTCA
Organism: Tidjanibacter sp.; assembly: GCA_017935385.1. GTDB lineage: Bacteria > Bacteroidota > Bacteroidia > Bacteroidales > Rikenellaceae > Tidjanibacter. The sequence continues at coordinate 2,836 of JAGBHS010000120.1, read as the reverse complement.
GTTCCCGTTCTTGGTGGCCATGTTCCGATTCTTCCCGGCCTCAATAGAGTTGCGTGGTCAGAGTTTCTTGTGGGCGAAGGATTTGTCGTCGTATGATGCGATAGTTAATCTGCCGTTCAATATTCCGTGGTATGGCGACCATATCAGCTTGTTCGCGTTGTTGATGGTGATAGTGATGTTCTTCTATTCGAAGATTACTTACGAGCAGCAGTCGGCGGCAGGCGGTCAGGAGATGCCGGGTATGAAATTTATGATGGTGTATATGATGCCCATCATGATGTTGTTGTGGTTCAACGGTTATGCCAGCGGTTTGTGCTACTACTATCTCTTGTCGCAGATTATTACCATTATTCAGTATACGGCATTCCGTTACGGAGTTGATGAGTCGAAGTTGCGCACCAAGTTGCTCTCTTCAAAGAAGAACGTCAAGAAGAGCAAATGGCAACAGCGTTTGGAGGAGATACAGCGCCAGCAGATGGAGTTGCAGCGTCAGCAGGCCAAACAGCAGCGCAAATAGAGAATAAAAATATAATTTTATTTATGGCGGAACGGATTAGCCGGTTCCGCCATAAATTTTTTATGAATGGAGTGTGGCGAGTGAGGTTGTAAAATCAGAAATTAAATATTACCTTTGAAATTCAGACCAATAGCATGAATTTTTACTAACCATAATATGTGAATTAAAATGATTAAAAAACTTTTGATGTTTTGTTCGGTGGCGTTGCTGACATGTTGTAATACTGTCGGAACTATTGAGCAGGTGGCTGTTGTGGATGTGGATAATCCCAAGGCGCCGATTGCCGAGACTATGTATGGACTCTTCTTTGAGGACATCAACTTTGGTGCTGATGGAGGTTTGTATGCCGAGTTGGTGAAGAACCGTTCGTTTGAGTTCGACACTCCGTTGATGGGTTGGGAGATAGAGGGCTATAATCGCAATTCATTCAATCTGTTTGTATTGAATAGAGAGAAGACGAACCCCAATAATCCGCGCTATATCAGAGCCATTGTTGGTGAAGACGGTTGCAAACCGCTGGTGAATAACGGTTTCCGCGGTATGGGCATCAAAGAGGGTAATGGCTATCGCTTCTCGGTGTTGGCTGCCGTACCCGAAGGAGATGTTACATTGAAGGTGGAACTCATAGACGAACAGGGAAATGTGCTTGGCGCATCGTCTGTTAAGCCGTCGGGCAGTGAGTGGCAGAAATATCAGACCGAATTTAAGTCGTCGGCCACCAATACCAATGCAAGCCTGCGAGTGTCGTTCGAGGGAGAGGGTATTGTTGAACTGGATATGATTTCGCTTTTCCCGACCGATACATGGAAAGGTCGCGAGAACGGTTTGCGTGCCGATATCGTACAGCTGTTGGCCGATATGCAACCCGGTTTCTTGCGTTTCCCGGGCGGTTGTATTGTTGAGGGACGCACACTGGCGCAGCGCTATCAGTGGAAAACGACGGTAGGTCCTATTGAGGACCGCAAACTCATTATCAACCGTTGGAACACGGAGTTTGCCCATAAATTCACGCCCGACTATTTCCAGTCATTTGGTTTGGGCTTTTACGAGTATTTCCTTCTTTCGGAGGATATCGGTGCTGAGCCGCTGCCCATTCTGAATTGCGGTATGGCATGTCAGTATAATACGGGTGAGTTGGTGCCTCTGGAAGAGATTGGCCCTTATGTGCAGGATGCGTTGGATCTGATTGAGTTTGCCAATGGCTCTACCGATACCGAGTGGGGTGCATTGCGTGCATCTATGGGACATCCCGAGCCCTTCAATCTGAAATATCTCGGAATAGGTAACGAACAGTGGGGACCCCAGTTCTTTGAGAGATATGCATTCTTTGAGAAGGCTATCATGGAGAAACATCCCGAGATTATAATTGTTTCCACGGCAGGTCCGTCGGTGGATACCGATTTGTTCTATTATGCACAGGAGCAGTTGCCGAAGTATAACGCACCCATTGTGGACGAGCATTTCTATCGTTCGCCCGAGTGGTTCTTCGAGAATGCGGCACGTTATGACAGCTATGATCGCGATGGTTATATCGTATTCGCGGGTGAGTATGCAGCCCAGAGCGTTGGCCAGGGCAATCCCAATAACAAGAACAATTGGCTGACTGCTCTCTCGGAGGCGGCCTTCATGACAGGCCTGGAACGTAATGCCGACATTGTTCAGTTGAGTTCCTATGCACCTATGTTGGCAAATGCAGATGCTTGGCAGTGGACTCCCGACCTTATTTGGTTCAACAATATGGAGACCTACGGAACGCCCAACTATTATGTTCAGAAACTCTATGCCACCAACCGCGGTACCGAAGTGCTTGATATGTCACTCGCAGGTGCGCCTCTGACGGGTCAGCACGGCATTTTCGCAACGGCTGCTTATGATGAGCCGAGTGGTGAGATTATCATTAAGATTGTGAACCGTAATGCGGAAGATATGGAGTTCTCGATGGAGTTGAAGAGTGAGCATGATGTTGCTGATACGGCTCGTAAGATTGTCCTTGCCAGCGACGATTTGGAGGCAATGAACTCGTTTGAGCACCCTACCAATATCGCACCGGTGGAGAGTGAGATCAATACTGATGGCAAGAATGTGACCCTGACTCTGGATGGTCAGTCAATGACAATTCTTCGCATCAAGAGAAACTAATAACCCGTGTGGGCTGAAAATAATGGCGGGCTCGGAGATTTCCGAGTCCGCCATTTTGTTTTGACATGCAAAGATGTTTAATAAGATGTTTTGTCCGTTTTTTCTGCCCACATCTTGAAGGCCTCCAAGGCCTCGGTGCGCATCATGCGTTTTATGGGTAGTGAACGATCCTCATCGGCG
>JAGBHS010000119.1 GCA_017935385.1 Tidjanibacter sp. | reverse complement strand
GCACTCGTTTGTTGCTCTTGACCGTGTTGCTCCAATGGGTCTTGTAGAGGTACTCCGTCTTGGAGTTTCTCTTTTCGGGCATCTCGGCCCATGCGTAGTTGGCCGGAGAGCCTATCTCGATGGTCTGTCCACCCTTGGATGTGGCAAGGCGTAGGTCGTCTATATTGTAGCCATAGCTTACATTTGCATCGGTAGGCTCAAAGCGGAATCCCAACTTCTCGACATTGCCAACGAGCGAGAACGAAGCCTCGGCCAATGTCCAGGTGTTGTAGGCGGATGAGGCTGTGTACTCCAACCTCTTCCACGATGAGTCGTCGCCCTTGATGTAGAGGGCGCACTGCGAAGCCTGGAAGGCGGCACCGAACGAGAAGGTAAAGTCCTTCTCACCATTCGTAGCGATGTTCAGTACCTCTACAAAGTTGGAAGTGCTGCCCGATGGCTCATATATGCGGATGTAGCTATTGCCTGAAGCTCCGGTGTACTTGTTTGCGGAGCCGTAGTTGTCGTTGCGTAGTTTGGCGTATGCCGAGTTGTAGGAGACTTCGTTTGCACCTTCGCCGGAGAAGTTTTGCCACGATGAGTCGCTGTCTGCCCAGCCGACATAGGAGGTGTTGCCATCGAGATTGTCGTAGTAGAGTGTTACCGATGGAACGGGAGTCGGGTCATCACCGTTATCGCCGTTGTCATCTCCGCCACCACCGCTGCCGTCGTCGGGCTTGATGGTAATCTTCCCGATAAGTGCAGGATTGCTCGGTGTGCGTATCACGACCGTCTGCGGAGTGGTACCCGTCATTGCGAGTATGGTGACTGTGGTCTTGCCCTTGGTACCCATCTTTTCCGAGAGAGATACCTTGTCGGAGATTGCGGTTACAACCCAATCTCCGTCTGTGTCTACTGTGAATGAGTTGTTGCCGTCGGCATGGAATGTAATCTCGGCCGGGGTCACCGTGAGATAGGTGGCAGAGGCCTCGTCGCCATTGTCGATGAGAGAACACGATGCATACGAAAGAGCCAGCAGCACCGTGCAGAGGTGGAAAATACGTTTCATGATAATCTTTTTTGTAATGATTCTGTTTGCTGACACAAATGTATCTCTTTAGCATCAGATGGTGATATCATCGCGTAAAAACACCAAGTCATCGCGTAAAAAAAGAGTTGTTGCTACCTATGCCGAAATAAGCTATCGACGAAAAATCCCGCCTCTGTTTGGTAGGGCGGGACTGGTTGCTCTACAAATCTTTGAAGAATACCGAATAGCGGAAATAGTGGTCGGAGATGCACTGATATTCGGGTGGAATGCCGAACGAGAAGCCGTCAATGTCATTCAAAAAACTATTCAACACTACGGGTGGAATTTGACGATAGATTGCAGCCTCTGCCCAAATAGTGACCTTCATATTCTGAATAACTCCAGTTGAATTTGTATGAAATGTTATCCATATTTGCCCTTTGCCATCAAAGGCTGATTTAAGCAATGTGCGATACTGCATAAAGCGCACTTTGGCGATGTTCAGTATAGCAGATTGTGGCGGTTTGGTAAATTTTGTCTTATCAACAATATAATCACCATATTCATTGCGCTTGATAGTTGAGTCAGAACAAGTTGAAGGCTCGTATTTATTGTAGATGGGTGTTGCTTGGGAATAATAAATATTTATGCCCGATAAATCCATAATATATATTTGCCCCGCACTTGTCGTTATCACAGAATCTTTCGTATACTGATACAACTCTTGTGCTTGTATGGTTTGTATCACGAATACAAATGCTATTAAACTATAAAATCTTTTCATAACCTTAATGATTAGTTGTATTATTCTTATACTCTTCGTGGAATGTGTTAAAATTGCGATAATTTGAATTTTCTGGATACTTTTCTTCATCTGCGTAGTCTGAATCGGTATTCCTAATCCTATCAATCGCAGTTTGGTAAGTTTGATCAAAAGACTGTTCCCCTACAGCATCATAGCCATAATAGTAATAATACGCTGCAAGTTCGTGTAATAGATTCGTAAACATTCCTGTTTCATCTAAGTGCTGATTATACACTCCGTCATCAGTTCCACAGATTTCTTGAAGAATTATTGATTTCGCCTCAAACTCAAAATTCAATTTTGCAGAACAAAAATCACTATATCCATGTTCACTTAGTTGAGCTAAATGTACCAGTTCTTCTAGAATTGAATAGAGTATATTTGCAGGTAAACCTTCGTTCCCTATGGAAATATAACAATGATCGCCTGATACAATAACTAATCTTGCACCTTCATGGGGCTGATTTACATAAATTGGTGCTGGCATAGTTATTTTGCCATAGACTATACGGCCTAAAGTTGTATCCATAATATTATTGAGTATGGTATTTATATTTGGATCAGTACAACTTATCCTATTTCGACCTGCTTGCACGGGGTCTGTCGGGGTCTCTGGTTCGGGAGTCTGTTCATTTTCCGCCAAATGGTCTATGTCACAATAAGGATCGCCACAATCCGGGCAACCGCTACTACAAATACAGTACTCATACAACTGTCCGCATTCGGAACAAGTTAGGTGATCTAAACAATTGCACACCAAGTTTCCGCAGTTAAGACAAGCGTTGTTCCAACTGCAAGTACAACTGGTTAGATAATTTAAACAACCAGCACATATTCCATCTTCACCGCCATTCCAATTAGATCCGATACATGGGCACGTGCATAGTTCCAGATTATCACCGTATGAGTGTCTGTGTCCACAAAAATTACAATCCCAAGATAATGTCTCACCTCTTGTTTTTGATTCAAATGCGTAGATTTGTACCGGTCCGATAATCTTCTTGGCTATATCCATACGAGGATTTTCTTTCGAAAGGTGGTGATGCAAGATTCGCTCGCCTTTCAAATAGAAATCCGTTGCGACCAATGTGCCTGCGGGATTGGTGTAGATAACCAGGCCGGCATACCCACATTTATCGCCAAAGTGGTTGAAATCATAGGATGTCGATGGCTCTCCATTTGTAAAATAGACTTTCGGTACCAAAGACATTACGCCCATAAATATCTCATTGGTCTCTTTCTTCTTAAGAACGACCAATTTACGGAGTACGTCTTGGTGGAGATAAATCTCTTTGCCTCCAAGTTTTCGTTTGCGAGTAGAGATAAACTTAAATCCAGATTTCAAGGGCACCTCAACACAGTAGAGATGTTCGTTTTCACTCTCCTTGGCTTTCGACCAATCAGGAGAACACTTCTCGGAGATTCCGAGACTCACTACATTGCCTTGCATTCGAGTCATCGTCGGGCGATGATTCTCGAAAAAGGCTTTGGCATCTTTGATTCTCAGCGACCTGTCATTAGTCGCAGCGATATCATCGCCATGAAAATCAGTTTGACACGCTGTTAGCAACATTGCTAACACAACTAACGGCAAGAAGGGTTTTAATCTCATAAGCGTTAAATGTTTAATGGGGTTAAAAACTCTGGTTGTCGATTCTTTCGAAAGAACTCGTTTGCAATATAGCAATAAATTTTGAATCGTGCAAATTTTACCATATTTTGCACTTTTTGAGAATTGTGTGCCAAATGGTGTGTTTGCTATTTTTATAAGCAATTTTCATTAAAAATACATGTTGATTTTCAGCGTGTTATATCGAATGCAATAAGCCGTATTTATTATTTTGAAAATCGAATAAGAAAAAAGAATGGGCAAAAAGCCCGAAAAGGCGTAAATCCCTGAAAAATCAAGCAAAATCGGCAGAAAAAAGTGCATATATATATTGTGGAATCAAAAAAATGTGTACCTTTGCAGTCCGATTGGAAGATTAAAAACGAAATTTTGGGGTCGAAACCCCGTGAGTATTAACAATTAAAGGATAAAAAACGTTAAAATGCCAACTATTCAACAGTTAGTAAGAAACGGTCGAGCAAAGATGGAGGACAAGAGTAAGTCCCCCGCGCTCGCAGCGTGTCCTCAGCGTCGTGGCGTTTGTACCCGTGTGTACACAACGACCCCGAAGAAGCCTAACTCGGCTATGCGTAAGGTGGCACGTGTAAGATTGACCAATGGCAAGGAGGTCAACGCCTACATCCCCGGAGAAGGTCACAACTTGCAGGAGCACTCAATTGTATTGGTT
>JAGBHS010000118.1 GCA_017935385.1 Tidjanibacter sp. | reverse complement strand
GCGAGAGTTTCTGTGCCGCCGCAAGTCCCAACAGTTCGCGACAAACGATGGAGCCGTTCTGCTCGCGGAATGCTGCCGCCAACTCCTGAACGACCTTGTAGTTCTCCATCTTGACCTTGTTGTCGGGCACAGTGCAGGGCGAAATGAAACTTGCACACAGAGCCATGCCACTCACCGTACCGCACACCTCTCTCAGGCGACCGACACCGCCACCAAACGAGGCCGAAATCTTTGCCGTCATCTCCTGTTCCATGCCGAATATGTCGGCGTAAGCCATGAATACCGACTGTGAGCAGTTGTAGCCCTCCATAAAGAAGTCGCGTGCTTTTGCAACTCTCTCTTCAATGTTTACCATATTCTCTAATGATTTAATTGTTTTCTTTTGTCAGTCACTCTGTCCTCTGTCAGACTTTCTCCCGATCATGCAATGCGTGAGGGGGGGAGTGTTTGGTTAAAAAAAGAGGCCGTCCTCATGGGCTCGACCTCTTTGATTTTTTCGAAACATTTCGTAACGCTTACTCTGCGATAGGATTAACGCTCACGTACGATTTGCCAGATGCCTTCTTGCTAAATGCAACGGTTCCGTCAACCAATGCGAAAAGAGTGTGGTCTTTACCCATACCTACGTTCTCACCAGCATTGTGCACGGTACCTCTTTGACGAACTATGATGTTGCCTGCTTTGGCAAATTCACCGCCAAACAATTTCACGCCGAGTCTCTTGCTTTCAGACTCACGTCCATTCTTTGAACTGCCGACTCCTTTTTTGTGTGCCATCTCTCTAAATGAATTTAACGTTATGCAACAATAATATCTTCAACAAGGATCTGTGTAAGGTACTGTCTGTGACCGTTCTTAACTCTGTATCCTTTTCTGCGGCGTTTCTTAAACACGATGACTTTGTCGTCTTTCAAGTGTTTGAGAATCTTTGCTTGCACCGAGGCCCCTTCTACAACAGGTGTGCCTACACTTACCTGACCGTCGTTATCCGTCAGCAGGACTTTGTCGAAACTTACAGATGAGTTCTCCTCACCTTTAAGACGGTTGACATAGAGTTTGCGACCTTTCTCAGCTTTAAACTGTTTGCCTGCTATTTCAACTATTACGTACATTAATTTGTGAAATGTTGTTAATAAATGTTTCAGCGTGCAAAGATAATAATATTTTTTACAACAAAACAATACCCCGACGCAAAAAAACGACACATATTTTCTTTTGGCTTGGTTTTTGGGTTTTCTGCAAATCCAATCATGCAATAATTCACGACATATGAAAAAAATACTTATTGCTGTTGCCGACAGAATTTTGGCCGAGATACTGCGCTATTCGCTGCGCAACATGGGGGCGGAGATTGATGTCGTAGACAATGAAGATCGGTTTGTGAACAGCGTTCTTCATAATGATTACGTCATTGTGCTGACACAGTTCTCGGCCCCGTTTCTCAACGGATACGATCTTGTGAAACGTATCAAGAGCCGTTCGCAACGCAAACCTATCATCTATCTCATATCTCATGTGGGGAACGAAACGTTGCTGTTGAGTCTGTTTGATAGCGGTGTGGATCAATATATTACATTGCCGTTGAGTTTGACGCGCCTGAAACGGAAACTCTCGGCCGATTTGAAGCGTTGTTCGGCATGAGAGGGGTGATGTATGCGGTGTTGGTTGTGCATGTGGTCATATTGTTGGTATGTGTGGTGGCGGTGGTGAGAAAGCTCTATTTCGACAGGCGACACGATGTGGCAAAGGAACGCCGTTATGTGGCTCTGTTGTGTGATATGCTTTTGAGGCCGGATGACGATGTGCCGTTTCTGACGTTTGTGGGACGGGACGATTCGGCCGAATGTTTGGGCTATGTTATGGAGGCTTTCCGACGTCAGGTTGCGGAATACTCTCCTCGTCAGGTGAAGGAGATGGTGGTTGCGGCGGCAGTGGAGGAGTTTTTTGTCGGGCGGATGGTACGCAATCATGGTTATAGCGATGTGCCGGCCATGACGGTGTTGTCTTCCATTCCGTTGTCGGCCGAAGGCATGGAGGAGGTGGCGGGGCATGGATGCGACAATCTGTTTTCTGATTATCTGGTTACGGTCATAAGGCTCGGAACCGAACCTCAGCGAGTGTGTGAGGTGTTGTCCGAACATGAGAAGATGGATGCTCACATGGCGGCTCGGTTGGCTGTTCGGATGGCTCATGATAGAGTAAGGGTAGATTGGGAGCGCTGTTTGGCGAGGGCGGATATCAATCTGAAACTTGTTGGACTTTCGTTGGTGGGTATTTACCACATTGTTGAGGCCGAGGAACGGATATACGAACTGCTCTTGCATGAGTCGCAGGAGGTGGGAGAGGCGGCGTTGAAATGTGTCGTGCAGTTGAACCTGTCGCTTGACCATGACAATATTGTTACTCATATCTCTCGGCTGGGAGATGATGAACGACGGTCGGTGTATCGTATGTTGGTGCAGAGAGGTTATTCTCGCAAGGCATTACGTCGTTTTGCCGAGCATGAGGCGAGGGTGGGGAGTGGTCTTGACGGGCAGATACGGAGGGAGTTTGGCGCAAGGCGAAGGTCGTTGGTCGGAGAAAAAGTATGAAGGAGATGGTGTTTTTGAGTGCATTGCTGATAGCGGTTTGTGTCATTTGGAGTGTGGTGATGACCGTGTGGATTATTTGCGGGGTGGTGTGTACGGTGAGGAATGAGAGGCGGAGAGAGGCGGTGATGGCGGTGGAACAAACCACGGGAAATCCTATGGCTGAGGCAGGAATCTCGGTTGTGGTCTGCGGATGCAGAGGTTTTGTCGATGTGGCAGAACACCTCTCGGCCGACTATCTGTTTTATGAGGTGATACTTGTGTGTGATACTTATCGCACTGTGGAGGGGCGGGAACTGTTGGAACATTATGGAATGGTGAGGGTGGAGGCCGAGATAGAGAGCGGTCGGTTGTGTGGTGATGTGAGGGCGGTATATAGATCGAAGGAGAGGCGCTATCGGCGACTTGTGGTGGTGGACCATCATGGCGAGGACGAGGAGGAGATGCTCAATTGCGGCCTTGCGGTGGCATCGTATGACTATGTTATACCTGTCATGAAGGGTGTGCTGTTGCGACCGGATGCGTTGATTATGTTCAATTCGGCATTGCATGAGGCGGTCGGTTGTGGAGTTGATAAGCGAAATGTTGTGGTGGCGGGGTGCTCGGAGAGGGTGTCGTCACAGAACTCATTTGAGGCCATACGTGATGCGGTATCGAATGTGAGAGTGGCGGTGAGATTGGGGCGCAGATTTTATGGGTATAGATATGTTGCCATGTGGTGCAGTGATAGGGTGAGGGCGGCAGGAGGTTTTGTGGTTCGTGGCGGTGCGGCGGTGTGTGATATGCGGAAGGCGGAGGGCGGAGTGAAAATGATCGGTGCGGTGGCGGAAGATGTGGGGCGACTGATGATTCGCGATGTGGAGTGGCAACGGGGTGCGGTACGCTTTTTCTGGTGCATATGGGGACTGGTTGTCCTGTGGGAGATTATAGATAATGGTGGTGCGGTTTCGGAGAGGTTGAGACTTGTGCCGCTGTTGGCTTATGTGGCGGTGGGTGCGTCGGGTGCGATTGCGCTGTCGGTGGAGGCGTCAAGAGGGTATGTGGTTGATCAACTGCGATATAGGGCTTTACTTACCGTCTTGCTTTATCCGCTGCGTGAATTTGTCTGGCTGTGGCGGTCGCAACGACATTGAAGAATAAAAAAGGAATTGTTGGACAATAATAAAGGGTGGGAAATTCGTTAAAATAGGAGAAAAATACTATCTTGCCGAAAATTTGATTCGACATCGGAAATGTTCTGATGTTCCCGGCGAAAATATTGCTTAATAGATGAAGAAAAGAGTTGCACTTATCGTGACAATGATGCTGATTTGTGTCGGCGCTATTGCACAGGAGAAATATGTTACGGATATAAAGATACAGACCTATGAACGATGGTGGGGTCTTAAACTGTCCGAGGAGTTCGGACAGCCTTTTGAGGGAAGCTTTACGATAGACACCTCGGAGGATGACCGCCACTCATATGTCACCAATGCCATGTATTCAAATCGTGGTCGCTTCATTTTCAGCGAGGCTCCGATGAAGGTCTCGTTTGATGGCAAACGTTTGCAGATAACCTCTGCGAAAGAGAAGGTGGAGGTGGTGCGAGGAGGCAGTTCGTTGCGAGAGGCCTATCTTGTTTGCCGTCATAAATATGCCCGGATAGCGGAGCAGAAATTTACGGGTGACCTTTTTGCGATGCCATTGTATGAATTGAAGGATAAGTTGATCCATTCGCAGCAGAGTGTCTTGGATTTCGTCTCCATGGTAGAGAGCCGCAAATTCCCTAAGGGGTATGTCATCGTGCCCGACGGCTGGCGCGGAGTGGGAACCGAGGCGGACTTTTCGACCGAATTGTATCCCGATGCACAGCAGATGGTGGATGAATTGCACGCAAAAGGTTTTAAGGTGATGTTGACAGTGAGTCCGTACGTGCCGGCTACCGGAGTGCGTTATTTGGAGAAAAAGCGTGACGGACAACTGATTCTGAACGATGAGGGCAAACCGGCAGTCATGGAACGCGAGAGGGGTTACTATGCCTGCATGAAGATGACGGACGAGAGTGTTGAGAGTATTAACGTCAGCCTGAATGTGCTTAAAGAGAAGTATGGAATCGATGGCTTTTATGTCGATTTCAGAGAGGCATGCGACCTGTTTGACAATATGCCGTCATTGAAGTATGAGTATGTTGAGAAGTGGAATAAGGCCTGCGCAGGTGTTGAGGGAGTGGTGATGAGTTACTCGGAGAAGATGGACGGCAGTTTTGTCTATGGTTTCGATATGTCACGCCATGCCGATTGGGACGGACTGGCTCATGCCGTTACGATGGCCTTGAAGAGCAGTATGTTCGGCTACTCCCACTTTGCATATACGCCCTTGCTGACGGGTGACGATGCGGTGACGGTGCGTGCCGTGCAGTTGGCATTGAGTATGCCGGTGGCGGTGGTGCCGAGTGCGGCGTGGGAGTTGAAGAATGCGAATGTGATGAAATCGATGCTCGATTGGAGGGCTTCGATTGCGGAATATATGGTTTCAACGGTGCAGAGTGCCAATGTAACCGACGAACCGTTGATACGCAGTATGGAGTATCAGTTCGGCGGCTCGGGATTCTATACCTGTATGGACCAATATATGCTGGGCCCGAAATATCTGATAGCACCCGTTTTGGAGGCAGGCTCGTCGCGTATGGTGAGGTTGCCGCGCGGTACATGGAAGTCATCTACGGGTGAACGATATCGCGGTCCTCGTATTGTCAATGTGAATGTCGCCAACGGCGGCGTAGCTATTTTTGAATTGCAATAACCTGAAAAACAGACCTTATAATGATAACCGAAGAACAAAAAGAGTACCTGTTGCCGATTGCCTGCGAAACTGCCATAAGGGCAGGACGAGTCATACTGGATGTGTATGAGAATCCTGCGGAGTTTGATGTCGATATCAAAAGTGACAATACCCCCATCACCAAGGCGGACCGAATGGCGCACGAATTGATCAAACGTCATTTGGGACGTACGCGCATCCCTGTTTTGAGTGAAGAGGGACGTGAGATGTTGTATGCCGAACGCAAGGATTGGGACCTGTTCTGGATGGTGGATCCGCTGGACGGGACAAAAGAGTTTATCAAGGGTAACGGCGAATTTACGGTCAATATCGCACTGATGGTGGATAATAAACCGTTGCTCGGCGTTGTCTATGTGCCTTATATCAAGAAGTTGTACTTCAATGATCCCGCACGGGGAGCCTTTTTGGTGGAGGGCGTAGAACCAGATGCCGAGGCGACGGTGACGTATGAGAAGGTGTTTGAGGGAGCGCAAAAGTTGCCGCTGACCTCTCAATGCAACAACCCTATCCGTATCGCCACGAGCCGTTCGCACAATACCCCCGAAACCTATGCCCTTATAGAGGAGATGAAACGAGTCTATCCCGACGCCGAGGTGGTGGAGCAGGGCAGCTCGTATAAACTCTGTCTGATAGCGGAGGGAACGTTTGATTATTATGTGCGTACGACACACACTTCGGAGTGGGATACTGCTGCCGGCGGGTCGATACTCTTCTCGGCGGGCGGAACATTGTTGAGTCATCCCGAGGGTGAGATGTTGGAGTATAATAAGGAGTCGTTGGCGAATCCCTATTTCGCTTGTCGCAGTAAGTTTTTTGCCCGATAGCGAGTGATGAAAAGATATAGAGGGCAGTCCGCGGAGGACTGCCCTCTATGTTATGAAGTCATCTCGGGGATGTGCATTAACCGAAGAGTTCTTGTAATTTTGCGGAGGAGATTTCGGTGAAATCGTTGATGATGTAGTCTGGTGCCACCTTCTCGCGCAGAACGTCGGCAGGATAGGTGGTGGTGAGAGCCACCACGTGGGTGCCGGCACGACGGGCAGCCTCAACGCCCGACAACGAGTCCTCAAAAACCACACACTCCTCGGGGGCGAAACCAAGTGCCTCCACCGCCTTGATGAATATCTCGGGGTCGGGTTTGCGCTTGACTACCATGTCGCCATTGATCTTATGCTTGAAGAAGGGTACAATCTGACACTCATTCAGCACATACTCCACATTCTCGGTGGGACCCGACGAGCCTACCGAACAACCTATTCCGGCATCGGCAAGGTCGCGCAACAATGCGTGCAGACCTTTGTTGGGGATGACGGGTTTGTAGATGGAACGATAGAGTACCTCCTTGTCGTCGCCGAGTTGTTTCAGCCCTACGCGTTCTATCAGTTCGGCCGGGAAGATTACACGAAAAATATCGTCGTTACCCATTCCGAATACCGAACGCAACTGCTCGGTGGTTACCTCAATGCCGTACTTGCGGCTGAACTGTCTGAATGCCTCGAAGTGTACCTCGCCGTTGTCGACCAACACTCCGTCCATGTCAAATATTGCTCCTTTAATCATCTCTGTCTGTAATTTTTCGCAAAGTTAATCCATTTTACTATCTTTGCGAAAACTCAAAGCGGTTTATTATGTCTAATATCTCGAACAATATCCCCGAAAAGACCATTGAACGTCTTAGCGAATATCGCAGAACACTGATCCGTTGCCACAAGCAGGGCATCAAACATATCTTCTCGCACGTGTTGGCGGGTATGCACGGAATCACCGCCGTGCAGGTCAGACGCGACTTGATGTTGATAGGCTTTTCAAGCGACACGAAGAAGGGTTACGATGTGGATGTGCTGATAGAGTTTATCAGTGCCATTCTGGACAGTCCGTCGGCGATGAACATAGGGGTGATCGGCATGGGACACCTGGGACAGGCCATCACCAAATATTTCAATGGCAAAGGACTGAAACTGCGTATCGTGGCGTCGTTTGATGTGGATGCCGACAAGGTGGGAACAACGATAGATGATATTCCGTGTTTCGATATGGCTGACTTTGAGAGTGCCGTGATAGATCATGATATAAATATTGTGATTCTTTCGTGTCCCACGCGTGTGGCGGAAAGTATGGTGGTACCCATTGTCAATGCGGGCATCAAGGGTGTGCTGAACTTTACGTCAAAGCCGTTGAACTTTCCGTTGGGTATCGTGGTGGAGAACTATGATATCACCACGCTGTTGGAGAAGGTGGCCTATTTCGTCAAGGAGGGCGAGTCGGGCGATGCTGCCGAGTAGTGGCCGTCGGGATGGATGAAGACGCTGTCGGCGAGTGAAATGATAAAGAGAGAGAATGAGGGTTTTCAGAGGATTTGATGATTTGCCGCAATTCCACAATGCGGTTGTGACCATGGGTTCATATGACGGAGTACACCATGGACACAGGCAGATTATCGCTTTGTTGTGTGAGCAGGCGCGACGTTTGGGCGGAGAGAGCATCGTGATGACCTTCGCGCCACATCCGCGTCAGGTGCTGGGGCTCGGTCAGGTGCGGTTGCTCAATTCGTTGGAAGAGAAGATTATGCTTTTGGAGCAGGCGGGAGTGGATAATCTTATCGTCATTCCTTTCGATATGGAGTTCAGTCGCATCTCATCGGAGAGGTTCATTACGGACTACATGGTGGGCAGACTGGGAATGAAGGCGGCAGTGGTCGGTTATAACCACCGTTTCGGTCACGACAAGGAGTCGGGTGCCGAGGTGTTGAGCCGCCTGAAAGATCGTTTCGGCTTTGAGGTTACGAAGGTGGAACGTTACGAATTGGATGAGAAGAAAATATCGTCAACGGAGATCAGAAAGGCGATAGAAGTGGGCGACGTTGCCCTGGCCGCCGAATTGCTTGGCAGACCTTACATGATGTTGGCGGAGGTGCATGGCGAGAGAGCCGTGTGGAGTGAGAGAGATAAAATGTTGCCTGCGGCAGGGCGTTATGAGGTGAGAGTGGATGGTGAGCGGATGACGGCCGAGGTGACCGAGGGAGAGGTTGTGCTGGTCGGATGTGAAGACAGGGAAAGAGTGTTGATAGAGTTTCTGGCAAAAGAATAAAAAAAAGTATGTATACACACGAAATAACGGTAAGAGTAAGGTATAAGGAGACGGACAACATGGGGGTGGTGCATCACTCCAATTATGCGGTCTATTATGAGTATGCGCGCACTGAGATGTTGCGTGAGAGAGGTTTTACCTATAAAGGACTTGAAGAGCAGGGTATCATGATGCCTGTCAGGGAGTTGAACTCGGTGTTTGTGTCGCCGGCGCACTATGACGACCTGCTGACAATCAAGACCCGGGTGGTTGAGGCGGCAGGATTCAAGGCTGTTTTTGAGCATGAGATTTTCAATCAGGACGGAGTGAAGGTCAATACGGGACGCGTGGTGTTGGTCTATGTGGATGCCGCAACACGCCGTATTACGCGCGCACCGAAATGGTTTGCCGATCTGTTCGCCGAAGAATAAGGCAGCGAAGGAACGGATGAGAAAATATGGCCGAGCAACCCTGTAAAAGGTTGCTCGGCTGTGTTTTTGGCAGACGGGTCGGGCGGTTTTTGTGACAAAATGTCATAATGGAACGGGTGGCACACTAATTGATTCGTGATAATACAAAACGACAATTATAATAACACGAAAAATAAGAAAGAGTTATGCAGAATGGTAAAATTGGGGTAACGACAGAAAACATTTTCCCCGTCATCAAGAAGTTTCTCTATTCGGATCATGAGATTTTCCTGCGCGAATTGATTTCAAATGCGGTCGATGCAACGCAGAAGTTGAAAGCCTACGCCTCAAAGGGCGAGTTTAAGGGCGAGTTGGGCGAACTGAACGTAAGTGTGAAGGTGGATAAGGAGGCCCGCACGCTGACCATCTCGGACAGAGGTATCGGTATGAGTGCCGAGGAGGTGGATAAATATATCAACCAGATAGCCTTTTCGAGTGCCGAGGAGTTTATGGAGAAATATAAGAATCAGTCAATCATCGGTCACTTCGGTTTGGGCTTCTATTCGGCCTTCATGGTTGCCGACAAGGTGGAGATCGTGACCCAGTCGTGGCGCGAGGAGGAGGCCACGATGTTGTGGAGTTGCGACGGTACACCCGAATATACCCTCTCGGAGAGTGGCGAAAAACGTGATCGCGGTACGGATATCATTCTTCATTTGAGTGAGGACTGTCTGGAATTTGCCGAGCAGAGCAAGATTGAGGATATGCTGAAGAAGTATTGCCGTTTCCTGCCGGTACCCATCGTTTGTGGCAAGGTTAAGGAGTGGAAAGACGGTCAATATGTCGATACGGACAAGGATAATGTGGTGAATGATGTGAATCCGCTTTGGGTACGCAAACCGGGTGACATCACCGAAGAACAGTACAAGGAGTTCTATCGCGAACTCTATCCCATGAGCGAGGATCCGCTTTTCAATATCCATCTCAATATCGACTACCCGTTCAACCTGACCGGTATTCTCTATTTCCCCCGCATCCGCAACAACTTCGAAATGCAGAAGAATAAGATTCAGCTCTATTGCAATCAGGTCTTTGTTACCGATTCGGTGGAGGGTATCGTGCCCGAGTTCCTGACCCTGTTGCATGGTGTTATCGATTCGCCCGACATTCCGTTGAACGTGTCGCGCAGCTATTTGCAGAGTGACGGCAATGTGAAGAAAATCTCGGGCTATATCACCCGCAAGGTTGCCGACCGTTTGCAGGAGTTGTTCTCCACCATGCGTGGCGAGTTTGAGAGCAAGTGGGATGACCTGAAAATATTTATTGAGTATGGTATCGTGACTGACGAAAAATTTGCCGAGAAGGCCGAGAAGTTCATGCTCTTCAAGAATACCGAGGGCAAGTACTTCACTTTCGAGGAGTACAAGGAACTCATCAAGGAGAACCAGACCGACAAGAACGGCAATCTGATATATCTCTATGCCGAGGATGTGGAGAGCAAACACAGTTTCATTGAGCAGGCCAAGGCAAAGGGTTACGATGTGCTGATTATGAACGGTCCGCTTGATAGCCACTTCATCAACTGGTTTGAGAATAAGAACAAACAGACCGTCTTTGAACGTGTCGATTCAAATGTGGTGGACAAACTCATTCAGAAGGAGCATTCGTTGATCAATGCCCTCAGCTCGCAGCAGCAGGAGTTGTTGCGTCCCGTATTTGAGAGCCAGTTGCCCACCGGCGAGAAGATTAATTACAATATTGCCTTTGAGCCGATGGATGCCAACGATATTCCCGTAGCTATCACGCAGGACGAGTTTATGCGCCGAATGAAGGAGATGGCTATGGTCAGCGGTGGCGGCATGAGTCAGTTCTATGCCCAGATGCCAGACAACTACACCATTGCCGTGAATTCGAACCATCCGCTGATGGCAGACATACTGGGTGATGTGGAGCGTGAGTATGGCGACAAACTCGACAGCATCAACAAGAAGATCGACAGTGCCCAGTCGCAGCAGAACAACCTGCTGAATCTCATCAAGGACAAGAAGG
>JAGBHS010000117.1 GCA_017935385.1 Tidjanibacter sp. | reverse complement strand
CTTCTGTTCCTGCTTCTGCCTTAATGCAGCCTCCTTGTTGTCAGCCTCCTTATATCCTGTGTCCTGTGTCCTGTGTCCTGCAATGCCTGAATAAGACGGTTGAGTCCTCTTTTTTATTGTTGTTTTTCCAGATTCTCCATCGCCTTTTCTATGTTTTTCAACTCGTCGGAGTGGTGATATTTGACCACCAAAACGTTTTTAAGACGTGAGAAATCTGCCGACAAGCGCAACTTCACCTCGTAGTTGGTAATGTTCTCCGCCACCTTGAAATCGGTTACCGTACCGATCATGATGTTGGGCGGGAAGCGGAACGATATGGTGGACAGGATGGTGTCACCTCTCACGATGTCGGCATAGACGGGTATGTCGTTCAACTTGATATGGCGATAGTCGTCGCCATCCCACTCCAAGAAACCGAAATAGTCTTTGTCTTTCAACATGCCGCCAAGACTGAATTTGCTGTTCAGCATTGACATACATATCGAGAATCGTTCCGAACACTCCACAATATAGCCCACAGCCTCTCCCTTGGGGGTTATTATTGCCATGTCGGGCTCCATGCCGTCACGGATGCCCTTGTCGATGACAAAGAAGTTGTTGTGTTTGCTTATCGTATTCCTTATCACGCGAGCCTTGGTAAAGAGGTAGGGATTGATGTCCGGCGAGATTGACAGCTCCGCCGTTTCGGTGATGATGGAGTCCGAGGGCATGATGCCGTATAGGTTTGCATACTCGGCAATCTTTCCGGTCAGTTCTCTGTTCTCCTCTTTAAGACCGAAATAATCTCCGACACCCGATACCGCCTTGTTTATCCCGTTGATGCCGGCATTGGACGCCGCCAGAAGACGTGCCTGTGCCAGACTTGTCGAATGGGCATAAAGCGACAGGGCGCACACCTCCAACACGATGAATATCAACGTGCGTGAATACCTCTTCAAAAACTCCCACAGCTTTAACATGCTTCTCCGGCGTTATTTGTGTTATCGTGTTGTTATTTGCGTTAATAATGCTCAAAACGGGGTTGAGGTTGGTTCTCCCTATGTGCTTGGCTCGAAACGGTGTCGAGGCAGGGGGTGGGCAAACGGACTCTCCCGTCGGGCTTAACGACAAAATAGGTCCCGTGGACCTATTTTATCAGTATGGATTGCAATGACGATATGTTCTTCAATGCTATGCCAGTTCCTCTTACTATGGCTCGGAGCGGATCCTCGGCAATATTGAATTTTATACCGTTCTTCTCGGTCAGACGCTGAGCCAAACCTTTGATCAGTGCGCCTCCTCCTGCAATGTAGATTCCGTTCTTTACGATATCGGAGTAGAGCTCGGGGGGAGTCGCCTCCAACACCTTCATGATGGCCGTATCCACTTTCAGCAACGATTTCTCCAATGCGTAAGCGATTTCGCTATAAGAGAGGGTGATGGTGGTGGGGAGTGCGGTCAGCACGTTGGGTGCGGTGATCACATAGTCTTCGGGCGGATCTTCGAGATCTCTTACCGCTGCACCGATTGCAATTTTTATATCCTCGGCCGTACGTTCTCCGATGCGGACATTGTACTGCTGACGAACATATTTCTGAATATCCTCCGTGAATACGTCACCTGCAACATCGATACTCTCGCTGCAAACGATACCGCCCAACGAGATACATGCAATCTCTGTGGTACCGCCGCCGATGTCGATGATCATGTGACCCTCGGGAGCCTCAACATTGATACCGGCGCCGAGTGCGGCAGCCATAGGCTCGTAGATAAGATATACCTCACGACCACCTGCATGCTCCGCCGATTCGCGTACGGTACGCATCTCCACGTTGGTTGAACCGGAGGGTATGCAAATCACAATCTTCATAGAGGGCGAGAAGAGTGATTTCTTTTGTTTTACCATCTTGATCATGCCGCGCAACATGAGTTCTGCGGCGTTGAAATCGGCAATCACACCATCTTTCAACGGTCTGATTGTCTCAATGTTCTGGTGGGTTTTACCGTGCATGCGGTTGGCTGTCTCACCTATGGCGATAACCTTTCCCGTATGTTTGTCAAGAGCAATAATGGAGGGCTCGTCGACAGCCACCTTGCCATTGTGAATGATGAGGGTGTTGGCCGTTCCAAGGTCAATAGCCAACTCCTGTGTCAATGAAAAAAGTCCCATTTATATTGTTTGATTTTTTACGCGTTTAAAATATGTACAAATGTAGAAAAATATATTTTAACTTTTCTCATTTCGCCGAATTTTTGTTAAATTTGTAGTATATTATGTAAACACAATAATTAAAATCTTTTAGATATGATAAAATTGGATATTTCTCAGACCGCTTGCGGTGTGGATATCGCCGAAATTGATGCTTTGAAAAACGCTGCTGTCGAGTCTAATAAATTGCTTCATAACGGACAGGGAGCAGGTAACGATTTCTTGGGTTGGGTTAATCTGCCGTCTTCTATAACCGAGGCCGAGCTTGCTGCTGTGAAAGCTGCCGCCAAAGGTCTTGCATCTCGCGCAGAGGTGGTTATCGTTATCGGTATCGGTGGCTCTTATCTGGGCGCAAAGGCAGTCCTTGAAGCGCTGACGGATTCGTTCCACTATCTGCATAAGAAACGTGAAAATCCATATGTTATTTTCGCAGGTCAGAATATAAGCGAGACTTATACATACGAATTGCTTGATGCTCTGAAAGAGTACTCTATTGCGGCTGTGGTTATCTCCAAATCGGGAACCACCACCGAGCCGGCAATCGCATTCCGTATCATCAAGGCCGAGATTGACAAACGTTACGGTGCCGAGGCAAAGAACCATATCGCAGCCGTTACCGACAAACAGCGTGGCGCATTGAAGACGTTGGCTGATAGCGAGGGCTATGATACTTTCGTTATTCCCGACAATGTGGGAGGTCGTTATTCGGTGCTGACTCCTGTGGGATTATTGCCTTTGGCTGCTGCCGGCATTGATGTGGATGAGTTCGTGCGTGGAGCACAGGACATGGAGGCTGCAACGGGTGAGGATGTTCCCTATGAGCAGAATATTGCTGCGCAGTATGCTGCTGCCCGCAACGCACTCTACAAGAAGGGCTACAAGATTGAGATTCTGGCAAGTTACGAACCTCGTTTGCAGTATGTGGCTGAGTGGTGGAAACAGCTCTATGGCGAAAGCGAGGGTAAGGACGGTAAAGGTATCTTCCCGGCAAGCGTGACGCTGACTGCCGACCTTCACTCCATGGGTCAGTATATTCAGCAGGGAGAGCGCATTTTGTTCGAGACGGTTATCAGCGTGGCAAATTCGCAGCGTAAGGTTGAGATTGAGGCCGACAAGGATAATCTTGACGGTTTGAATTTCTTGGCCGGCAAACGCATGGACGAGGTGAACAAGATGGCTGAGTTGGGTGTTGTTCTGGCTCATGTTGATGGCGGTGTTCCCAATATCAAGATTGAGATTCCCGAGATGAGTGCATACTGGATCGGAGCATTGCTTTATATGTTTGAGAAGGCTTGCGGTATCAGCGGTTATTTGCTGGGGGTTAATCCGTTCGACCAGCCGGGTGTTGAGGCTTACAAGAAGAATATGTTTGCATTGCTCAACAAGCCCGGATACGAGGCCGAAAGCAAGGCTATTTTCGAACGTCTGGGCAAGTAACAACACAAGGGTAATATTATATCGAAATAAATCGACCAAACTTTTGGTCGATTTATTTTGTTTAGTTATATTTGCGTTAGGTGCTTAATTGCCGTAAAAGTGATTCCGAAAAGGTGGTTGCGAATTTTGAGGAGGGACAACGAGTCAAAAGGAGTAACAAACGGAGGGATAACGATCAAGGTGGAGCATCAAATGGTAGGTAGGAAAACAACAAATTATACAGTCCAAAACTAAAAGTAAGAGATTATGAAAAAGGTGATATTATTGTTAGGTCTTTTGTTCTCGGTGAGTGCATTTGCACAGCAGGAGGAATATGTGCCTTTCAATGGCCGCGTGGTCGACGAGGAAGGTAAAGGAATCAAGAAGGTGCGTGTGGAACTGGTTCAAGGTAAAAACCATACTATAACTGATAAGAAGGGCTATTTCGCTTTTTTGGATGTGGCTCCCACCGACTCTTTGTTGATTACGGCTCGTAACGTGGATTATATTATTCCCGTGGACGGAAAGAAGAGTATGATGGTATGTGTGGCCGACGGTTCGTTCTCGGCGAGAGAGGATGATGAGTTGGTAAGCATTGCATACGGAAATGTGCGCAAGAGCATGCGCGTGGATCCGGGTTCGTCAATCAAGGGAGATGTGTTGGTGGCCATGGGCTTCAACACAATCAGCGAGGCGATTATTGCTATGGTGCCGGGAGTTGCAATGGCAACATCTAATACCGGTGAGGGCGGCTCAGGTTTCAATATGCGTGGAGTGCGTTCTGTGAATGCAACCAACGAGACTTTGTTGGTGCTGGACGGAATGGTTGTGCCCGATTTCTCGACCATCTCGTTGCGTGATGTAGATACCATTGATGTGTTGAAAGACGGTTCTATCTACGGTTCTCGTGGCGCCAATGGTGTTATTGTGATCAAGACCAAGCGTTTCTAACAGACGAGAATTTTAGTTACAGGTCCCGCGCTTTATGGTGCGGGACTTTTTTTTGATGCAGTCCGGGAGTGTGGTGTTTTTTGTTGGTGCAGTCCGAGCGTATTATCGGTTCTTTCGGGGGCGATAGGGTTATCTATGCACAAGGCGGGTAGGGAGAGAGTGTATTGCAGTGGTGCGGTGAGCCTATGTGCGGAAAGAGATTCTTGTCGGAGGCGTGATGAGATGAAAAATAAAACGAATAAAAAAACGCGATGCTTTATGCACCGCGTTTTTGTTTCATCAAACTCCAACCCTCTCGTGGCGGGAGTCCGTTTGTGGCTTACTCAGTAGCCTCGATGCTACCGAGGAATTTCAATACCTCATTGGCTTCCATGCTGGTGGGATACTCGTAGTAGATGCGCTCGAAAGCACTCTTTGCCTCGTCGAGTTTACCCAGGCTCTCGTATGCCATACCGAGTTTTTTCAGGTAGTAAGGAGTGGTGAGAACATTGTCGCCACACTCAACTGCGGTCTGGAAATAAGCCACTGCACCCTGAACGTCACCCGACTGAACCATTGCGTCACCGATCAAACCTGCGTTCTGCGCATTGATGATGATGTTGGGCTGACCTTTGGTGGTGCTATACTTTTTCAGGTAAGAGATAGCGTTCTGATAGTCGCCGAGTTTGTAGTAGCAAACACCTGCATAGTGGTTGGCGATGTTGCCCTGCGGGGTAGAAGCGTAGTCAGCGATGATGCTGAGGAAACCTGCGTTCACGCCGTCACCGTCGAGTGCCTGCTGATATTCGCCCTGATTGAAGAGCTGCTCTGCCACAAAGATTGCAGCGGCTGCTTTCTCTGCGCGGGGCTCAGATACCAAATATTTGTATCCGAATACACCACCTACGATGATTACTATTGCCGCCAATGCAATGATGAGGGTTTTGGTGTTCTCCTCAATGAATTTCTCGGTTTTGCTCAGAGCATTCTGAATCTCCTGCTCGGGAGCCAACTCTTCCTGCTGTTTCTTTTTAGTTGCCATTATCTTATTAAAGTTTTTATTGATTTTCGTTTATAGGCGACAAATTTACATCTTTTTTTTATAAAAAAGACTTTTTTATTCAAAAAACTCATGTGGTGCGAAAAAAGCGCTTGCTACTTCCCTCATTTGCTCGTGCCGCATCCCTTTTTTCCACAGTAAAAAGACGATTCCTTTTAGAAAAAAGAACAGCCGCACCTGATAGGGTGCGGCTGTCTTGTGATTGTGAAAAACGTATTCTAATCTTCGAAGAACCAAACTTTACCTTTGTAGTACATCTCTATGGGGGTGGTGCCGTCCCCTGCTTTGCCCGAAATGGAGAACTCGTAGATGTCGTTGCCGAGGTTGTTTATTGAGAGGGTTGATATTCTGCCTTCGTCCCATGTGCCTGTTTTGTTGTTATTTATGTGGTCGAGCCAGCCGGAATGTTTTAAGTCTGCAACATCATCATCATCACCCAAAATAGTGTATGTTCCGCTTTTTGGGGTTGGAGTATTGCAGTAGAATGTATAGGCGTTTATGTTAAGACCATCATATTCGCCGTTAGTGATTCCGGTTGCTCTGTCAAAAACATTTTCTTCATCATAGAAATATATGTCAAATCCATAAATGCCTTCAATGCCAGTGGTCCACCACCAGCATTTAGCCTCTTTCAAATCGTGGGTTGTGGTGCCTATTTTTGCGTAGTTTGCCTTGTCTTCACCGCCATCGCCACCGTCATCATCGCCGCCGCATGCCGAGAAACTAATCATCATTGCAGCCGTTGCCAAAAAAGTCAAAAATTTCTTCATAATATTATTTTTTTAGGGTTTAAATAATTGCTTGCAAGTTAATAAAAATCCCCCCCCCCTGCAAAATTTTCGGATTGATTTTTTTGAAAAAAAGTTTCGGAAGGAGATGGAATACGGGAAGTGGCAGTGTCAATATTTCGCATCACAAAAGTTTTTTTGAATAAAAAGTGTTTTGTGTGAAATATGTGATGAATGAAGCCAATTCTTTTGTGAAAAAATGATATGTGTTCGTGTGTTTTTTCGTACCTTTGAGAGGTTGAATCAAGAAAAAAAAGATTATGGCAACTCAGAGAGATCGTGCGGCGGTGATTGCCGATATGTTGCGTTCGTTTCCGGGCAGAACTTTTACGTTGAAATCATTGGCCTCGGCAAGCGGAGGAAATGACCGTGAGGGCCGTTTCCGTACAAAAGAGATTATTGCTTCCATGTTGCAGGAGGGCTTCGTGGTGGAGGCCTCGAAAGGAAAATACAAACTGAGCAACATGCACTTCCCGAGCTACGAGGGAGTGGCCGACATGTTGGCATCGGGAGATATATATGTCAAGGTCGAGGGACAGGAGAAGGACATCTATGTCAACAGACGAAATACGGCCCATGCGTTGGAGGGCGACGTGGTGAATGTGATTGTCACGCGCCGAAACTCGAAGGGCGACCCCGAGGGCGAAATCCTGGATGTGATAAGACGTTCGGAACGCAACTATGTGGGCGTGTTGGAGAAGACCCGCAACCATGCTTTCGTGAAGGTCGATTCGCGCAAAATGCCGGTGGATATTTTTATTCCGGGCAGTAATGAGGGACTGGTTGACGGAGATAAGGTGGTGGTGAAGATCATCGAGTGGGACGAGAACAGCAAGTCGCCGTCGGGACGCATTGTGGATACGCTGGGTCCGCAGGGCGATAACGATACCGAGATGCACGCCATTCTGGCCGAATACGACCTGCCATACAAGTTCCCCGACGGAGTGGAGGAGGCCGCCGAAAAGATTACGAACGGTGCCACGGAGGAAGAGTGTGCCCGTCGTCGCGATTTCCGTGCGGTGACCACGTTTACTATCGATCCGGCCGATGCGAAGGACTTTGACGATGCGTTGTCTATTCGTGCGGTGGGCGAGAACCGATGGGAGGTGGGTGTCCATATTGCCGATGTGACGTTTTATGTGCGTGACGGAGTGTTGGAGGACGAGGCCTTCGAACGAGCCACTTCGGTCTATCTGGTGGACAGAACCATCCCTATGTTGCCCGAGAAACTATCCAACGACCTCTGTTCTCTCAATCCGTTTGAGGACAAATTGTGCTTCTCGGCGGTGTTTGAGATAGATGCCGACCTGAACGTGTCGAACCAGTGGATCGGACGAACGGTGATTCGTTCCGACCGCCGATTCACCTACGAGGAGGCGCAGGCCATAATCGAAGGAGAGGATGGCGATTTCAAACAAGAGATATTGGTGCTTAATGACTTGGCGCAGCGATTGCGTAAGGCTCGTTTTGAAAATGGTGCGGTGGCCTTTGACAGAGAGGAGGCCAAGTTCAAACTTGACGAAAAGGGCAAGCCGCTGGGCGTCTATTTCAAGGTGCAGAAAGAGTCCAACCAACTCATCGAGGAGTTTATGTTGCTGGCCAACAGAAGTGTGGCGGCATTCATAGGGCGCAAGAGCAAGGAGCAGGAGAAGGAACGCACGTTTGTCTACCGAGTGCATGACAAACCCGACAGCGATAAGTTGGCTCGTTTCTCGCAGTTTGTCAAGAGATTCGGATATACGTTCAATGCGGTGCAGGGACGTAATGTGTCGAAGCAGCTCAATGCCCTCATGTCGAGTATCAAGGGGCGCATGGAGGAGAATGTGATCTCCAATCTGGCGGTGCGTTCGATGGCTAAGGCATTTTATTCAACCGACAATATAGGCCATTACGGTCTGGCCTTCAAATATTACACCCATTTCACTTCGCCCATCAGGCGTTATCCCGACATGATGGTGCATCGCTTGTTGGCGCACTATGCCGACGGTGGCAAGTCACCCGACAAGTTACATTATGAACGTATGTGCGAACACTCCTCCGAACGTGAGGTGCGTGCGGCGGAGGCCGAACGTGCTTCCATCAAGTACAAGATGGTGGAGTTCATGCTCGACAAGGTGGGGCAGGAGTTTACGGGTGCCGTTTCGGGCCTGACCGAGTGGGGTATCTATGTGGAACTGGACGAAACCCACATTGAGGGCATGGTGTCGTTGCGCGACCTGACGAGTGATTTTTATGCGTTCGACGAGGAGACATATACCATAGTGGGGCAACGTACGGGCCATGTGATTACGGTGGGAGACCTCGCCCGCATACGTGTCAAGAATGCCGATCTGGCGCGTAAACAGTTGGATTTCGAGTTGGTTTCGGTCACGGGGCTGAAATCGGGAAACGAATATTTCGTTGAGAGTGGCGAAACGCCTTACACCGAAATTGCCGCCCGAGAGGCAAAGTATAAAGCGACCAGGGGCAAGGGTGCAAAGGCGACAGAACGTCCCAAAAAACCGACTTCGCGCGAACGCAAAAGAGGCCGATGACTTTGGTCAGAAGAATAGGGAATGGAAATAAAGTTTCCGTTATATAGAAAAAGGGCAGGTTTTGATCTGCCCTTTTTTATGTTGTTGCTCTAATGAACAAAAATGTCGCGTATGATTTCGGTGCCGAGTTCCTCGTTCAGTCGGCCGGTGAGGGAGGCACGACGTAGAAATATCTCATGACGCACCACCGATGAGGAGATGGAGATGTTGAGAATCACGCCTTTGAGTTCTATACGGGTGGTGAGTGCGGCTATTTCGGGGCCGACCACCTTACCCCACACCTCAGGGATGCGACCTACGGCTAACTTGTAGGCCACGCGCGGATTGTCGCGACGAAATCCCGACCATATGTCACCGATTCGGGTTGGGGTGCAACGTCTCATGCTTCCTCTGCTTTTTGGGTTACTGTAACATCCCCGTCCTCAATGTCAAAGAGAGAGTACTTTACGCCGCAGGCATCAAATACCGAGATGAGGCGCGAACGGTTGCAGTCCGAAATGAATATCTGTCCGAAATCGCCTTTGCCGGTAAGGGCGATAAGGCGTTCAAGACGATTGACATCGAGCTTGTCGAACAGGTCATCCAACAACAACAGAGGCTGTTCGCCCGTCTGCTCGGCAATAATGCGGTGTTGGGCGAGTTTCAGGGCAATGAGGAATGATTTCTGCTGACCCTGAGAGCCGTATTTTTTGAGCGGGAAACCGCCTATCTTCATCACTATGTCATCGCGATGGATGCCCGATGTGGTGAATTGACAGACAAGGTCTTTCTGACGATTTGATTTTAAAATCTCCTCAAAAAGACGGTCGTTCAACTCAGATCGATACGTGATTTCCACCTGCTCGCGATCTTCGGCTATGAAACTGTAATACTCGGCCGTCAGCGGGCGAAGGCGTTCTATGTAATCGGCACGGGTGCGATTTATCGAGGTTCCCAACATAATCAGCTGGTCGTCCAGAATCTCCATCAACTCGTTCCCGCCGCCACTCTCGGACAACTGTTTCAACAGGCGGTTGCGCTGTGCCAACACGTTGTTGTAGCGGATCAGGATTGCCAGATAGTGCTTATCCAGCTGCGAGATGAAGGCGTTGAGCCAACGACGTCGTTCGTCGGCCGCCTCGTTTACCAGAAACACATCTGCCGGCGAAACCAATACCACCGGCACCACTCCTATGTGGTCCGACAGTTTTTCATACTCCTTGCCGTTGCGTTTGACCTTCTTGCCGCCCGAGTGTTTGAACGAGCACGTCACCGATTCGTGGCGACCTCCGTCGGAGGAGTAATCGCCTTGCAACATGAAGAAGTCGGCTCCGTGACGCAGACTCTGCGTGTCGGTCACCGAGAGGGAACTTTTACACATCGACAAATAGTGTATTGAGTCAATAAGGTTGGTCTTTCCCGCGCCATTGCTGCCCGTAAAGCAGTTTATGCCCGACGAGAACTCCAATTCCGCCTGAGAGATATTCTTGAATGAGAGTATGGATAGTTTCTGTAATTTCATGTCGTAGGCTCTGTGTCCATTTTAACCGTTCGAGGACATCACAAATTTAATCAAATTTTTGTTCACTCGTCAAGGGAGTTGCCCATATAATTTAAAACCGCACACAGAGAGATGATTAAAATCCTTGCATGCGGTTTTGTTCTATGTGATTCCCTCGTTTGCCGATCGGTATTTTGTCGGCATAAAGGGGAGGGTTAGAATTTGTAGTAAATGCTCAACAATACGTTGCGCGGACGAATGCGATATGACGAGAAAGTCTTGGAAAAATCGCTGCTGTCCACAAGCGTATAGTTGTAGGTCTTCTGGTTGAGGATGTTGGTTACCGAACCGATCAACTGCCATTCAGAGAGAGTGAGTTCTCATCTTCCGTATGAGGATTCTCGCGATAGCCGCTGATGATGTAGTTGGGGGTAAACTCCATGATGTCTTCCATGGTCTTGTCTCTTACGTCGGTAAAAGAGCTGACGTTATAACTGATTGTTCGGCCGAGTTCGCCGTCTTGTGCGGTGACCATCTCCTGAGCCGACAGGGAATCGATTGAAGTTAAGGCTGAGAATAAAAGTGTAAGTACGTGAAATTTGATTGGTGTTTTTGGTGTCCTCATTATATTTTAAGTTTTTGTTTGAAAAACCGATGCGAATATATTAACTTTAACCGACAATTCTATGTGCCTTTTGAAGATTGTTTGGCCCTTTAATAAGATTTAACATAATTTTCAAATAGAGTAAAATCTCTTATTGTAATGATTAAAAATAAAGTTTGTGATATGAAGATCGGAGTGAAGATACTGATGTCGCTGGCGATGTCATTGTTGTTTTGTTCGTGTGTTGAGGAGGGTTATGATGTATATCTGTGCATCGGTCAATCCAATATGGCGGGGCGAGGAACGTTGATA
Source organism: Tidjanibacter sp. (assembly GCA_017935385.1). Classification (GTDB taxonomy): domain Bacteria; phylum Bacteroidota; class Bacteroidia; order Bacteroidales; family Rikenellaceae; genus Tidjanibacter. The sequence goes on along the minus strand of JAGBHS010000117.1, from coordinate 18,959 downwards.
GAGGCCGATACGGCTGCTGTTGAGGGCGTGTGGTTGCTCAATGGCGAGGGAGAGCCGGTGTCGGCGCGTCATCCGATGAATCGGTATTCCACTATCCGCAAAGATATCTCAGTGCAGCAGATGAGTCCTTCGTTCCGTTTTGCCACCGAGATGTATCGGCTTAATGGTCGGAAAGTGTTGTTGGTGGTCAATGCCCGTGGCGGAACGGGGGTGGACAGTTGGCAGAAGGATGCACCCGTCAGGGAGGACAGACCGCGCTATTTTGACGAGGCAGTGCGACGTACGCGAGAGGCATTGCAGTATGGCGAACTGAAAGGAATCATTTGGCATCAGGGCGAATCGGACGAGAAAAATCCCGATGGTTACGCCGAAAGACTTGCCCGCATGATGGCCGATCTGCGAGCCGAGTTGGGTGCCGGGCAGGTGCCCGTAGTGGTGGGAGAGATAGCGAGATGGCTGCCCTATACGGAGAGAATAAACAGTCAGATTCATAGGGCGGTGACGCTTATTCCCATGAGTGCGTGTGTTTCGTCCGAGGGATGTGGTATGTTGCGTGACGAGAGTGATCCTCATTTCAATCGAGAGGGAGAACTGCTCCTTGGCGAACGATATGCCGAGCAGATGATTCTTTTGCAACAATCGTATTGAGACGTTATGCAGAAACAAACAGGGCGCATCCTCAACAGATGCGCCCTGTTTGTTGTTATGAAAAAACTATTTGATTTTTTTGTAGATAAGGTCGAGTTTCTCGTATTTTTTCTCTTTTGCATTGTTCCAGTGCTCCATCAGGCCAAGCGGTTTGTCAAGAACCGAACCATCACGTTCGGGGTCGTACTTGGTGCCGCTGGGTGCGTTGGGCAGAGATGCTGCCTCAACAAGGTACATGTCGCAATAGGGAAGGCTGCCTACCTCGGGCCACTCGCCAACCAGGATGTCAAGACCTACGGCGTCAACTGCAACGTGGTCCTGCGATACCAAAATAGAGCAGGCCCAATCGTTGTTGAACGGCTCTTTTTGCCATTTGGGATCGGGTTTACCGTTCACGTCGCGCGAACCGTAAGTACCGTCAATGAGGAACAACATACATTTCTGACCGAGATCTTTGTGACCCATGAAGTCAACGAAACTGCTGTAAGCGGCAACTTTCTCGCGTTTGTTCTGGTTGATGCTGTTGTGGGTGTTCTTGCGCCACTCTTTGTTGATGTCGGTTGCTCCGTACCAGTTCTTTGCGGTAAGGGTTACGCCGGGGCCGGTGTGGATTTTGAGCAGTGCGCTGTTGATGAGGTAATCGGCATCAACGATACATTTTGCAAGTCCTTTTGCAGCCTCACCCTTGTCGGTAGAATAGGGAATGGTGTTGGGGTAGTAATCTACCTTGGTACGTCCCTCGCCACCCACGTTGTCGATGTAGGCAATATTGGGGAACTCGCCTTTGCATCTGAAATAGAGTTCGTTGGTCAGCATGCGGCTGGGCTCGCAAACGATGATGTCTTCCTGAGCCACCTTGCCGTCATTAACCAAACTGCGCAACAGCGCCAGGGTTACATAAGGAGAGGTGTTGAGTTGCTCGTTATCCTCATACGAGAACGTGTTGTTCATGTTGAGCTTGATGGCAATTTTCTCACCTTTCTTGTAGCCACGTGCGCCACGGTCGTGGGTCTTGTTGAAGTGTACGAAGAGGGCCTTCCATGCTTTTGCGGGGGATTTCTCGCCCGTAAGGGTGGTGATGGCCTCTTTAATCATGCGGTCTGCTTTGTCCTGATCGTTCCAACGTTCCTCATACCAGAAACCGGTGTTGCCGTCCCAGTTGGCCACGCCGGGATTGTGAATCCAAGCCACGCGACCGGGATGAATGCCTTTTCCTTCACCGATTGGGGTGTTGGGAGCAAGGTGCATGGGCGGGTTGGCCGTTTGTGCCAGCATTGTAAGGGCACAAAAAACGGTTGCCAATGTTAAAATTGATTTTTTCATAATACGTTTTATTTTTAAATGATTCGTAACAATCGAAGTCCCTTGCGGGAACTATATATGTGCAAATTTAGCAGATTTTTTCAAAAACGATTTATTTATGCGGTCAAGATTCTATGCAAAGGTTTGCATAACGTTTGTCGCGCAAAGTGTTTTTTAGGGTGTATAAAATTAAAAGTTACAAATTGTAATCGTTTTTATGATTTGGGTGATGTGGGGATTTTTTATGCTTTATGATGTTGATGTTCAGGTGTTTGTGGTGTTGATGATAGCGATGGTTGAAACAAAAAATGAATAAAAAAGTTGAAAAAAAGGTGATTTTTTTGCCGATAGGAGTATCAATTTTAAAAAAATATATAAATTTGTGGCCAAGAAAGTGCTATAAGCAGCACCATTGATTTATGAACAATTTGTTGAACAATAAAAATATCAGACGCGGCCTTAGCGATTCTATACGACTTCTTAACGGAAGCAGATTCGCGACGGCGTGCCCTATTGGTGTTTGCTAATTCTTTTGCGGGAAGGCAATCAGATTGCCAGAAGATATTCGAAAGAGAGGTCCCGATGGCGCGGTGTTTCGACAGCCGACAGCCAAAAACAATCATTAAAAAATACTGTTAAGTAATTTTCGCGAGCCCTTGTTGTGGGATGGAGAGATTTTGTGTCATGGTGGGGAGCGCAGTTTATAAATAGGTTAGAAAACGTTATGTTGGAGAGATTCCTTAAACAAACACAATTCGAGTCACTTGAAGACTTTAATAATAATTTTGAGATAAAAGCACCTGCCAATTTCAATTTCGGCTATGATGTGGTAGATGCATGGGCTGCCGAACAACCTGACAAAAAGGCAATGTGTTGGGTTAATGACAAGGGTGAGTGCCATGAGTATACGTTTGCCGACATGAAAGAGATGACGGATCGTACGGCTTCGTTCTTTCAGCAGTTGGGTATCGGTAAGGGCGATGCGGTGATGTTGATGCTGAAACGTCACGTGGAGTTCTGGTACTCGATTGTGGCTCTGCACAAACTGGGCGCAACCGTTATTCCTGCCACCCACATGCTGATGGCGAAGGATCTGGTTTATCGCAACACTTCGGCTAATGTGAAGATGATTGTTGTGGCTGACGATGCCGACATCAAACATCAGGTGGAGGAGTCGTTGGAGAAATCGCCCTCGGTGAAGGTGTTGGTCAATACGGGTGCTTATGAGGACGAACGTTGGCACAGTTTTGATAAGGGTTTGGCTGAGGCTCTTGCATTCGTACGTCCCGCAGAGGTGAACAAAAATGACGATGTGATGATTATCTATTTCACATCAGGATCGGCGGGCGACCCCAAAATGGTGGCGCACAATTTCCTCTATCCGTTGGGACACATCGTTACGGCGGCATATTGGCACAATCTGCACGAGAACAGTCTGCACCTTACCGTAGCCGATACGGGTTGGGGTAAGGCCGTATGGGGAAAATTGTATGGTCAGTGGTTGGTTGGAGCTTGTGTGTTTGTTTATGACCACGAGAAATTCAATGCGGCAGAGATGTTGTCGGTTATCGAGAAATATCATGTGACATCGTTCTGCGCACCTCCTACGGTGTATCGTTTTCTGATCAGAGAGGATTTGAGCAAATATGACATGAGTGCTTTGGAGTATTGTACCACGGCGGGCGAGCCGTTCAACCCGAGTGTGTCGGATGCGTGGTTTGAGGCGACGGGCATCAGAGTGAAGGAGGGATTCGGACAGACCGAGACCACTCTTACGTTGGCCAATTTCCCGTGGATGGAGCAGAAACCCGGCTCGATGGGATTCCCGAATCCGGAGTATAATATCGACTTGATAAATGCTCAGGGAGAGAGTGTTGCCGTTGGCGAATATGGAGAGTTGGTGGTGCGTATCGATAATGAGAAACCCATCGGTTTGTTTGAGGAGTACTATCACAATGGTCTTCTCACCGAACGTGTATTCAGCAACGGTCTGTATCATACGGGTGACATGGCATGGAAAGACGAGGACGGTTACTATTGGTTCGTGGGTCGCACCGACGATGTGATCAAGAGTTCGGGCTATCGTATCAGTCCGTTTGAGGTGGAGAGTGCTTTGATTTCACATCCGGCGGTTGTTGAGTGTGCCATTACGGGTGTTCCCGACGAGGTGCGCGGTCAGTTGGTGAAAGCTACCGTAATCCTTGCCAAGGAGTATAAAGATGCCGACAAGGCGGCCTTGACTAAGGAGATTCAGGAGCATGTGAAGAGTGTGTCGGCACCGTATAAGTATCCGAGAATCATTGAGTTCGTGGAAGAGCTGCCGAAGACTATCAGTGGTAAGATTCGCCGAGTGGAGATTCGCGAGAACGACCACAAGAGCATGAAGTAATTTTTCTTCAAAAACTCTCGTGGGGTGTAATACTGATGTTGCTACTTCCCGTATTTCATCGCCCCATGTGACTCTTTTTATACAAAATAATTAAGGAAGACACCTTCGTGCGGCTGAAACGCTGCGGCTTGAAGGGTGTCTTCCTTTTTTTTGTTCGGGAAGGTGGTTTTTATGAAATAAATAAACTACTATTGAGTGAAATAGTTGGAGAACTGAAATAAAATGACTATATTTGAGAAAATAGTGAAACACGTGTTAGGTTTTTATTAACAATTTAAAACAGAATCATTATGAAAAAGATGTTAAAAACTTTGGTTGTTTGTGCAGCAATGCTCATTGGTGTAACTACCGTTTCGGCTCAGTCAAAGGGCGATATGGCTACGGGTCTTAATTTCGCTATTGGAATGGGTGATGATTTTACCAACTATGGTCTGGGTGCCAAATTCCAATACAATATTCTTGATAATCTGCGTCTGGAACCGTCATTCACCTATTTCTTCGAGAAGGATTATATGTCAAACTGGGATTTGAGTCTTAATGCTCACTATCTGATTCCCGTAATGGATCGTCTTTGCGTATATCCGTTGGCAGGTATCGGTGTGTTTGGTGCTAATATAGATATGGGTGTAATTGAAGGTGATGAGTCGTGGTTCATCGGAAATGTAGGTGCCGGTGTCGAGTATGATTTGGGCGCAGACTTTGCACTGGGAATGGATTATAAATTCAAATTCGGTGACGATATCGATCGCAGCGTTCTGGCTATTGGCCTGACCTACAAATTCTAATTTGTGCGATATGATAAAAAAGAGGGGCGGATTTTTCCGCCCCTCTTTTTTTGTGCATATTTGGTATTAAACGATTATCAGCTCGTAATCCTGATTACCGATACCGATTTTCTCTCCATGAATCACACCTGCACGCCAATCGGTGTCGGGATGCATGATGTGGAATTTGTCACTCTTCTTGTCGTGGTCATGATCGCAATAGCATTTATGGTCGTGGCTCTTCTCGCGAAGCATGTTGCCGAATTTGACACCCGCCTCGTTCTCCGAGAAATCAATCATGGGAGCCGAATTCACCAGATCTGCACATGCGCAGTCCAATGCTACGGGGTCGAACGAGGCTGCTATACCCAGGTCGGGGATGATGGCGGCATCGTTGTGGTTCCAGCAGTCGCATTCGGGCGATACGTTCATGATGAAGCAGAGGTGGAAGTGGGGTTTGTCTTTGAGTACGGCTTTGGTGTACTCGGCAATTTTGCAGTTCAGATGTTCCGACGTGTCATAGTCACCCGTTGTGGCGGCGTCGAACTGGCAGACAGCAATGCACTGGCCGCAACCCACACACTTGTCGTAGTCGATGACAGCCTTGCGATTAACCATCGAGATGGCCTGATGGGCGCAGTTCTTGGCACACATGCCGCAACCTTTACAGCTCTCCTCGTCAATGGCGGGTTTTGATGCCGAGTGAAGTTCCAATTTTCCGCCCACGCTTGCACAACCCATTCCGAGGTTTTTCAATGCTCCACCGAAACCGGCCTGCTCGTGACCTTTGAAGTGGCTCATCGAGATGATGATGTCGGCATCGGCAATGGCGGTACCAATCTTGGGTGCCTTACAGTATTCGCCATCAATCTCAATCTCGCGATAATCAGTACCCTTGATTCCGTCGGCAATGAATACGGGGCAACGTGCCGAGATGGGGTTGTAACCGTTCTCCATGGCACTCTCATAGTGATCTACACCGTTTGAACGGCGACCCGAGTAGAGTGTGTTGCTGTCGGTAAGGAACGGCTTGGCACCCAGACTGCGCAACAGATCGGCCATGCGGGCCGCAAAGTTGGGACGCAGATAGGCCAGGTTGCCGGGCTCACCGAAGTGTATCTTGATTGCCGTGAATTTGTCCTGAAAATCGATGTTTTCTATGCCCGCTTTTTTTGCGAGAATAACCATCTTCTCGGTAAGACTGCGACCGGGCATAGTACGCAGATTGGTGAAATAAACTTTTGATGTTGCCATATTTTTAATTCGGATTTAATTTTCAAGCACTTTTTACAAAGTTAATTTTTTTGCCGAATTTTTTTGACAGGTTACGGATGTTTTTTTTAACTCTGTTGGGTCTTCTTTATTGCCGCAGCCGATTTGCTGTTGTTTACAATGGCCACGCCCGAGAAAACAAGTATGGCGGCCACCACTTTCTGCCAGTCCAGACGGTCAAGGCCGAGATATATGCTCAGGGCTGCCGCAATGATGGGCTGCACGTAGGAGTACATACTCACCAGGGTGGGGCGCAACGTCTTCTGACCTATCGGAATGAGCATGTAGGCGATGAAGGTGGCGAAAACAATCACATACAGCAACTGCCAAAGGAGTGAGGGTGCCACACTACTCAAATCAAGCGTAACCAGCTCTTTAATGTCAAACGGTACGGAGGCTATGGTCGAAAAAAGGAACATCCACTTCATGAAGGTGACGGTGTCGTATTTCTCGATCAGGGGTTTGAAGAGTCCCAGATAGAGGGCGAACGAGAGGCAGTTGAGGGTCATCATGATGAAACCCATGGCGGTGGTTTTTTCGGCACCGGCACTGATGCTCACCGAGTTGAAAATCAGCAGTAATACGCCGGCCAGACTTATCAGGACACCCGCAATTTTCTTGAATGTGATGGGCTCTTTGAGATAGGCGGCGGCAATAAACATGGTCATGATGGGCGCCATGGAGGCCAGAATGGAGGCGTCAAGCGGGGTGGTGACGGTAATGGCTTCGAGGAAGAAGTATTGCGTCAGGAACAGTCCCAGCATGGAGGCGCAGAAGATTTTCAGCAAATCGCGACGTTCCACTTTCTGTTTCGGCAGGAAGATGGAGATGGCCCAAAGCAGAGCTGTGGCACCAATGGCACGAAGGCAGAAGAATCCCATGGGCGAGATGAAATTGCCGTTAGAGATGTTTTTACAGGCTACCAGATTGAATCCGAAGATAAAATAGGCGCCGAAGCATGCGAGGTGGCCGACCCATGCCGGCAGAGACCTCTGGTTTGTTTGTGTACTCATATCGGGCACAAATGTAGTGTTTTTTGTGATATTGTGTTATGAGTGTTGCTTTTATGTCGAGTGTTTTTGTTTTCATGTATATTCGGGCATTTGTTTTTATTTGTTGCGTAAGAAGAAAAAAGTGAAAAAAAGAGTAACTTTGGGATGAGAAAACGGACAGAATATGAGCAGTAAGATTTTGTTGATTTATACGGGAGGAACAATCGGCATGAAAACCGATGCCGACGGGGTGCTTACTCCCTTTGATTTCAATCTGATATATCAGGAGTTTCCCTCGTTGCGCAGTATCGATACCGAGATTGAGGTGCTGCCGTTCGATCCGATAGATTCGTCAAATGTGTCGCCCGAGCTGTGGGAGCGTCTGGCACGTATCATCGAACGCAACTATGACTTGTATGATGGGTTTGTGGTGTTGCACGGTACGGACACGATGGCCTATTCGGCATCGGCATTGAGTTTCATGTTCGACGGGTTGGCCAAGCCGGTCATCTTTACGGGCAGTCAGATTCCTATTGGAGTGTTGCGTACCGACGGCCGAGAGAATCTGATTACTGCTGTGGAGATTGCGGCGGCCAAACTGCCCGACGGACGAGCACGTGTACCCGAAGTGTGCATCTACTTCCAGAACAGGCTCTTGCGCGCCAACCGCACCAAAAAGACGAGTGCCGAGGAGTTGAATGCCTTTGCCTCGTACAACTATCCGCCGTTGGCAGAGGTGGGTGTGACGATTCAATATAACGATGCTTTTATTCATCGTCCCGAGGAGGGGGAGTCTTTTGCGGTGAGCTGCGATATAGACACGAGTGTGGCGGTGATTAAGATTTTCCCCGGCATGACCGAGAGAGTGTTCCGCTCGATGCTTTCGGTGGAGGGTGTAAAGGGCATAGTGTTGGAGACCTTCGGATCGGGAAATGCGCCGACGAGCAGTTGGTTCCTTGATGCGTTGAGAGGAACGATAGAACGCGGAGTGGTGGTGATGAATGTGACCCAGTGTTGGAGTGGCAGGGTCAATATGGATATATATGAGACGGGTGCCCGCTTGCAGAGTACGGGTGTGGTGAACGGACGTGATATCACTACCGAGGCCGCAGTGACCAAGATGATGCGCCTGGCGGGACTGCCGCATGACGAGTTTGTGGCTCGATTGGGTGCTGCATGGCGTGGAGAGATGGGAATCTGACCTTTTGCTCCGTCAAGACGTTGATGTAGTGGAGCAGACGAGTGAGAAAAGGATGTGAAGACAGAGCTTATTCAAGTTGCTGATTGTGTTTATAATCAGCAACTTGTTGTTTTGTTGCAAAAATGTTAAAGATTTCGTAACATTAATGAAACATTTTTAGATGGAAACTTGATCGGTTTGGATTATTTTTGTGTCGCGAAAACTTTTTTAAATGGAGACATTATATCTTTTTGTGGTCATTTTTTTGCTCCTGCTTGCCGTAATGGGATTGTGCGCAGGTGTGAGCAATGATGCGGTGAACTTCCTTAGTTCGGCGGTGGGAACCCGCGCAGCATCAACCAAGTGGATTCTTATTATTGCATCGGCAGGTGTTCTCTGCGGTGCCTCAATCAACAACGGCATGATGGATATCGCCCGAAACGGTGTGTTCCACCCCGAGTTCTTCTATGCTCCGGAGGTGATGTGCATTTTCATGTCGGTGATGGTGGCCAACCTCATTCTGCTCGATATGTTCAACATGATCGGTATGCCGACAAGTACAACCGTTTCAATGGTGTTCGAGTTGTTGGGCGGTACGGTGGCTATTGCGCTTATCAAATCCATCTCGGGCGATACTCCCGTTAATTTTGCGGCGCTGATAAATACCGATAAGGCCTTCTCTATGATATTGGGTATTTTCCTGTCGGTGGCTATCGCATTCATCTTCGGCTCGTTGGTGCAGTATATCGCGCGATTGATCTTCACGTTCAACTATAAGCGTAATCTGTCGTGGAAGATAGGTCTGTTCGGAGGTGTCGCCACCACCGCGCTGGTCTACTTCATGCTTATCAAAGGTTTGGGCGGCTCGTCACTCATGTCGGCGGAGACAAAGGCTTGGCTTGACGGCAATACCTGGACCGTTATCTGGATGTGCTTCGTTGTTTCAACCGTTATTATGCAGGTGCTGCACTGGTTGAAAGTGAATGTTTTCAAGGTCATTGTGATGATGGGAACATTTGCACTGGCGATGGCATTTGCCGGTAACGACTTGGTGAACTTCATCGGTGTGCCTATTGCCGGTTATGATACCTATGTTGATTTCATGGCCAACTCGGGCGGTGATATAGAGAACTATCTGATGACATCGCTTAACGAGTCTTATCCCACTCCGTTCATCTTCCTCTTTACGGCCGGTCTGATTATGGTTGTTACGTTGGCAACATCGAAGAAAGCCAAGATTGTGTTGAAAACATCATTGGATTTGAGCCGTCAGGATACGGGTGACGAGATGTTTGGCTCGTCGGCTATGGCGCGCGGCATGGTGAGAGGTGCAACGCAAATGGCAACGGCAATCGATAAATGGATGCCCGACGGAATGAAACGTTGGATTGACAGCCGCTTCAATTACAGTGAGTCTATCATGGAGGATAAGGCGGCGTTCGACTTGGTGCGTGGTTCGGTCAATCTGGTGTTGGCGGGAATGTTGATTGCACTCGGAACTTCGTTGCAGCTGCCTCTGTCAACCACGTTTGTTGCTTTCATGGTGGGAATGGGATCCTCGCTGGCAGACCGCGCATGGGGCAGAGATAGTGCGGTTTACAGAGTGACGGGAGTGTTCTCGGTTATTGGAGGTTGGTTGTTTACGGCAGTGGCTGCATTCTTGTTGGCATTTATCATTGCCATTATTCTTCATTTCGGAGGTATCGTAGCAATGATTCTTGTGCTTGCGTTGGCAATATTCTTGGTTGTCAGAAACAGTTTCAAGGCAAAGAAAAAAACAGAACCCGAGAATCCTGCTTATAACGAGATGATGACTACGAATGACAATGACCGTCGTTTACACTTGTTGTTGGAGCATAATAGAAATAGTGTGTTGGATATTCTGGATTATTCGAACAATGCCTACAATAAGGTCATTGACGGATTCTTGAAGGAGGATGTCCGCCTGCTCAAAAAGAGCATTACGGGTGCTGCCGAGGCCAAGAGCCGTATGAAGATAATGAAACGCAAAGAGATCATGGTGATGCGTATGCTGGATCCGATGGTGATGATGAAGAAGAACACATGGTTCCATTTGTCATACAACTGTTGCGAGCAGATGTTGTACAGTATCCGTCGTATCTGCGATCCGTGTAAGGAACATGTGGATAATAGTTTCACTCCGTTGGATGGAAAATATCGCGATGAGATTCTGTATATCAAGAATCTGGTGGCAGAGGCTGCGGATATCACACGCAACGCAATCACATCATCCGATTACTCTAATCTCGAACCTGTACGAGATAAGATCAAGGCGAGAAAAGATATTATTCTCGGAATACGTCGCCAGCAGATGGATCGTATCTCGCAGAACGATGACAATATCGATGTTTCAACCCTCTATCTGAGTATTATTCAGGAGTCGGAAGAGTTGATTACCGAGATGCGACATCTGGTAAGAGATATCAGTAAATTGTCGGAGTAGTAAAATTAAGTAAAACCGCCTCTGGGGCGGTTTTCTTTTTGTTTTGGATTTGTAAAAAGGGTATAAAGGCTTATCTTTGCGGCTCAATTTGCAATAGAAAATAAATATAGGTGTATGGATTGGTTGGTTAATCTGTTTGTTGGTACGGGTACGGCACACTCTATCTTTGTGCTGGCGTTGACCATCTCGTGCGGAATCCTGATGGGGCAGGTAAAGATAAAAGGTATCTCGCTCGGTATTACCTGGATTCTGTTCATGGGTATCATCTTCTCGCATTTCGGAATAACGTTGGATAAAACGACAGGCGATTTTATCAAAGAGTTTGGTCTGATTCTGTTTATCTATGCGGTTGGTTTGCAGGTAGGCCCCGGATTTTTCTCTTCGTTCCGTCATGGCGGCGTGAGGATGAATCTGTTGGCTGTGAGCATCGTGGTGCTGGGTTGTGTTACGGCTTATGTTATTCATCTGATTACGGGCGAGAGTCTTTCTACCATGGTGGGAATCATGTCGGGTGCGGTAACCAATACGCCCGGGCTTGGCGCGGCCCAACAGACCTTTGCCGATATGACGGGTAGCGCAGACGAGAGTATCGCACTGGGCTATGCCGTGGCCTATCCGTTGGGCGTGATGGGTGTTATATTGTCAATGATATTGATCCGTAAGGTATTCAGAGTCAATGCAAAGACCGAGTCGGTGGATGATGCGGACGAGAAACAGACGCAGGCCGAACGAATCAATGTGGAAGTGCATAATGTTGGCGTGGAAGGCCATACGGTTAGCGAGATTGGAAAATTCCTGAATTATGGGTTTGTCATCTCTCGTATACGTCATGCCGATGAGACGGTTGATATTGCAAATGAATCATCGGTGGTGGTGGCAGGTGACGTGTTGCGCATAATCGTTAAGCCGGATGACAAGGACGCTGTTATCGCATGTTTGGGCAAAGAGGTGCATATCGATCCGCCGGTGTGGGAGAAGGACAATCCGCAGCTGGTGTCGCGCCGCATTCTGGTTACCAAACCCGAACTGAACGGCCAGCCTATCGGAAAACTCAATATACGTTCTTTGTATGGAGTCAATATTACTCGTGTGAATCGTGCCGGAATAGACCTCGTGGCCACTTATTCGTTGCGCTTGCAGATGGGTGACCGCGTGACGGTGGTGGGTGCCGAGAGCAGCATACAGAAGGTTGCCAATCTGCTCGGCAACTCGCTTAAAAGACTCGATATGCCCAATCTGTTCGCTATATTCATCGGTATTTTCCTCGGTGTTCTGTTTGGTATGATTCCGTTTGCGGTGCCCGGAATACCGCAACCGATAAAACTTGGTCTGGCGGGCGGCCCGCTCATTGTGGCGATTCTGTTGAGCCGTTATGGCCCGAATTACCATATAGTGTCATTCACCACCATTAGTGCGAGTATGATGTTGCGCGAGGTGGGAATCGCAATGTTCTTGGCTGCCGTAGGACTTGGTGCGGGCGGAGGCTTCGTGGAGGCTATAACGGGAGGCGGTTATTGGTGGGTTCTGTACGGATTTATCATCACCATGGTGCCCGTGTTGCTGGTGGGATGTTATGCCCGCTGGCGCTACAAGACCAATTATTATGTGTTGTTGGGCCTTTTGTCGGGAAGTACCACCAACCCGCCGGCAATGGCATATGCCAATTCTGTCGCACAGGACGACCGTATCTCGGTGGCTTATGCGACGGTATATCCTCTGACCATGTTCCTGCGCATACTTCTGGCGCAGATAATGATACTTATTGCGATAGGATAGTGCACGTTGGGGCATTTGATTCGGGCGGTTCCTTTCGGGATCGCCTTTTTTTTCGTCGTCTTTTTGTCGGGAATCGAAGTTGTGCATATTTCCAAAGTGGTAGCAATAAAGAATAATGTCGCGCGTGTTGCCAATGTGAGAGTGTGTGAAAAAGGCTGCGCATGTCAAGAAGAAGCGAGCATAAAAAAAGACCTTGTATGAATCATACAAGGTCTTTTGCGTGGGGTGGATAATGGGGCTCGAACCCACGACATTCGGAACCACAATCCGACGCTCTGCCAGCTGAGCTATATCCACCATCTGTTTTCCGCGACTCTCAACATACCTTCCATCTCTTTTTCAAACTTCCATCCGTCTTGTCCGTTCATTCATCCGTCAGTTCTTCCGTTTGTGCCTGACATCTGTTCTGTCCGTCCATCCGTCTTGACTGTCTGCCTACCTGCTTGCTTGTGCCTGCTTGTTTGCGCTTGCTTATTTGCTTGTCTGCCTGCCTACCTGCCTACCTGCCTGCTTTGACTGTCTATCCTCCCGTCTGGTTGCTTGAACGTATGTTCTTAATATGCCTCCTTGTCCCGGAAAAGTTGTTATCTCTCGGAATTAAAGAGCATTTACGTGAAGCTGCAAACTGCTTTTCAGGTTGCCTGCTTTGTTTTTGTGGATAACGCCTTTCTTAGCAAGCTTATCAAGCATAGCCGATACTTTGGGGAGCAAAGCAGCAGCAGCATCTTTATCGCTGGTGTTGCGCAATGCTCTTACGGCATTACGGGTAGTTTTGTGATAATACTTGTTCTGCAACCTTTTGGTCTCAGTCTGACGAATCCTCTTTTTAGATGACTTGTGATTTGCCATGATTTTTTGTTTAGTACTTTATAAATTTTATAATTTTTATCGTTGTAGCCCATAGGAGAGTCGAACTCCTCTTTCAAGAATGAAAATCTTGCGTCCTAGCCGATAGACGAATGGGCCTTACCTGCTAAACGAACCAATAGCTCGTATATTTAGCGGTGCAAAGATAGTAAAAAAAAATTATTCGCAACCCCTTGACCGAAAAAAAACGTTCAAAGAGTGATTTTTGTCTTTTTTTTCTTGTTGTTCTGGTGATAACAGGTGTCTGTCAGGCTTTTGTATAAGCGGTTGCGGCAAGATTATTCTTGAATTTTAAGACATATTGTGTGTGTCGAACGGTCGTAAGTGAGTTTTGTGCCTGCAAAAAGGCGTTCGGTACCACCTTCTTCTATGAACTCGTCGGTGGGGCAACATTTAATGTCGTGCCCATCAATCAGAGCAATGGCGTGGCATGTTTTTAGTGCAATGTCAAGGTCGTGGGTGGAGCAGACAATGCATTTGTCCTCTTGTTCGGCCAGTCGTTTGAGCAGCAGGAATATCTCATACTTGTTGGGCAGGTCGAGAAAAGCTGTCGGCTCGTCAAGCAGTATGATCGGGGTGTCTTGCGCCAGTGCGCGGGCAATCATCACTCGCTGACGTTCTCCGTCACTCAGGTTGGCGATACATTTGTCCGCAAACGAACCCATGCCCACCAGAGCGAGAGCTTTCTTCACCTGCTCATGGTCGGTTGCAGTCAGTAGTCCCGTCCAATTTGTGTGTGGGGCGCGCCCCGGGGCCACCACGTCATACACTTTCAGATCGGCAATACGCACCTCCTCGGTGGAAACAAAACCAATGCTGAGTGCAATATCCCTGCGCGAGAGGGTGGCGGTGTCCGTACCGTTTATCTCCACATGTCCCGACAACGGTCGGCGCAGTGCGGCAATCGTTCGTAACAAGGTACTCTTACCCGCGCCGTTGCGTCCCACCAAAGCAGTGAAACGTCCCGCCTCGAATGCCATATCGGCCTTGTCTATGAGCAGACGGTGGTCATAGCCGGTCGAGAGGGCGCATAATCGTATGGGATATTTTTTCTGCTGGTTCATGATGTCATATTATGGGTTTGCGGTTGCGGATGATGACGGCTATAATAATAGGTATACCTATAAGCGCCGTTATTGTGTTTATTGGTAGCGTGTAACCCGTGGTGGGCAGTTGCGAGATGATGTCGCAGGCGAGCATCACCACCGCACCCGTCAGCATGGTGGCGGGTAACAATATTCTGTGGTCGGCTTCTCGGAAGAGCATTCGTGCCACATGGGGTATGGCGAGGCCGATGAAACCGATGGGGCCGCAATAGGCGGTGACGGTGCCGGCCAGCAGTACGGTGGCCAGCGAGAGGAGTTGGTGGGTGAGTTTTATGTTCAGACCCATCGTGGAGGCGTAGTTGTCGCCCAGCAAGAGCATGTTCAGCGGTTTTATCAACAGCAGGGACAGAATCAGACCTGCCACTGTTACGGGAACCAACACCCACAACTGCGCTACCGACACACTGCTCAAAGAGCCCATGGTCCATACCACATAGGATTTCAGGGCACTCTCGGGACTCAGGTATTGCAATACCTCCACTATTGCCGTGGCGGCACTGCCGAACATCATACCCAATATCAGAATCACCATTATGTCTTTTATGCGTGCCGAAACAGCCATCACTATGCTCATTATCAGTGCGGCGCCCAGCCATGCGGCACCCACAACACCGAAATTTCGCGCCTCGGGGCCGAGTTCTACTCCCAGTAACGGCAGACCGAGCAGGAATATTGATACGCCCAGACTTGCTCCCGAACTGACGCCCAACACATAAGGACCGGCCAGCGGATTACGGAACAGGGTCTGCATCTGCAAACCCACGCAAGAGAGGGACATGCCTGCCAGAACGGCCGTTACGGCCTTGGGAAGACGGAACTTGAGCGCGATGTATTTCGATGACGGGTCACACTCGCCACCCGTAAAGGCTGCCCATATCTCACTCAACGGTATGCTCACCGAGCCGAGTACAATGTCGGCCACGAACAACACTGCCAGCAGTATGGTCAGCGAGAGGAATAGTATGGTGTTTTTCTGTCCTTTCATCTTGTTCGGTTGTCGGGTGAGGTCGGGGGATTAATATAAACGTTTGAAATAAAACAGTTCGTGGTTTGTGTTGCTCTCGGGGTGGAGTATATGCAGCATGTCGGCCAGAACAACGTCGGCACGCAGGGCTCCCGACTCCCAGAAATCACTTCCGCCCGCCTTGGTGATACGGTTGGTGTTGTTGTAGACATTGTGATTCTTCATTACGGGTGTGTCTGCAAACTTCGGATTCAGAGCCGCCAGTTCGGCAATACTCTCGGCCTGGTTGGGGTTGAGCCATATGTCGGCCTCGCAAAGATGGAGGTAGGCGGCCTCGCTGCTCAACGGGCGACTTATCTCGTTGTCATGGCCGCCGCAGATGTACTCTCCGCCCGCATCGTTTATCAGGGTGACAACATAACTGCGGTCGCCCGGCACGAACCATGTGTCGCGATAGGGGGCATTGAGCATCACTTTTGGACGTGACGTATATTCGGTCGCACGATTTTTTATGTCGTTGTAGTTCTGCTCTATCTCATCAAACAACTTCTCGGCCTCTTCCCGATTGCCGTATATCTCCCCGAAAGCCACCACCCACTCCGATTTGCCAAGCGGCGTCTGTTCCAGATAGTCGCATATGTAGAAGGCAGGGATATTCATCTCGGTCAGTTTGTTCACCATTGCGGTATTCTCGCCGGCAACACCATATATAAAGACTATGTCGGGAGCAATGGAGGCGATAAGTTCGTAGTTTACGTTTGCGTCATAGCCCACATCGGCCACCTCTTTGCGTTCTATGGCGGCTCTGACACTCTCGTTGCTGACAAAATCGGTGCCCGAAACTCCTTTTATGGAACTGCATCCGTTTACGGCATCGATGAATGCTATGTGACTGGTGGACATGCAGACAACCTTCTTTGGGGTGGCTGTGATGACAGCGCCTTCAAACCCTTCGGGGGGCAGTTCGTTGTTGCGAGAGATGAATAGGTCGCGCGTGATGTCGCGTGCGCCCTGCCAGGGGTTGAATATTCGTAATATGGAAGAACTCTCTCCGGCATCATAAATCTCAAAACTGGTGGCGTGGCGCGGGGTGTAGGCGGGAGTGCCAAGGTCAATGGAGGTTCCTTGTTCACTGCACGACCACAACAACGGCAGGCATGTCAGCACGGATAGTATGATGAGAAAAAAATGTTTCATTGTCGATGTGGCTATTACGGAGGACAAAGTTACAACTTTTTCGAAGATTGTTTCTTTGTGAAAGAATTATTATGCCCTATTGTGCCGCCATGATTTAAAAATCCCGAAATTAATTCGTACCTTCGCACTATTGAGTAGAACAGATGAGAAGATTTTCTAAAATAGCACTGTTGTTGTTGGCGATTATGGTTGTGGCCGTTGTGTCGGCGCATAACTTTGTTGTGGGGCAGAAGATGCCTCCTGTGGTTGCTGATGAGTGGATTGAGGAACCGCCGAAACTTAAAGACGGAGTCGTGTTAGTGGATTTTTTCTCTTCGCTTAATGCTACTGTTATGACTCATGTGCCTGAATTGAAGCGCTTTGCGAAGGAGTATGAGGGACGGATGCAGGTGGTGGTTGCCAGCAAGGACCCAATGGAGGTGATGACTGAAATCTTTGGTGACGAGAGTGGGTGTTATATTGCTCTTGACCGCGACGGAAAATTGTTCAGTGCGTTCAAGGTACGATTTGTGCCCTGCACCATGTTGCTTGACAAACGGGGGAGATTGCTTTGGGCGGGCGACGTGCTTTCGCTGACCGATGACCGTTTGGAGGAGTTCCTGGTGAAAAAGGAGAAGCGAGAGAAAGAGTTGCGAAAGGCGGAATCGGAGGACAAAGAATAAAAGAAAAATAGTAGGTGACGTACGGAGTTAATAATAAATAAAAATATGGAGAATAAGGTGGATCATTTCGAAAATCATTATAAGGAAGAGCATTCGGATACAGCATTGTCGGTGGCGGCGGGTGTGGAGGAGCATCCGATAGTAAATCCCTATTTTCATCATGTTCATCGCCGTCGCTATACCACTGAGCAGTATGTTGAGGGTATTTTGGCGGGAGATATCTCAATGTTGTCGCAAGCCATCACCATGGTGGAGAGCAATAATCATGGCCATTATGCTCAGGCGCAGGAGATTATCGAGAGATGTCTGCCTTATTCGGGTAAGTCTATAAGGATTGGCATTACGGGAGTGCCGGGGGCCGGTAAGTCCACTTTCATTGAGGCGGTGGGAAATATGGTGACCGCACTGGGACATAAGTTGGCGGTGTTGGCCATTGACCCCTCGTCTAACCGTAGCGGAGGCTCTATTCTGGGTGACAAGACCCGTATGGAGAGCATTGTTCATAATCCGGATGTGTTTGTGCGTCCTTCTCCGAGTGCCGGATCGCTGGGTGGTGTGGCTCGCAAGACCCGTGAGAGCATCATTCTTTGCGAGGCGGCAGGTTTCGATGTGGTGTTCATTGAGACCGTGGGTGTGGGCCAGAGTGAGACAACGGTACACTCTATGGTGGATATGTTCATGTTGTTGCAGATTTCAGGTGCGGGTGACGAGTTGCAGGGAATTAAGCGAGGAATCATGGAGATGGCCGATCTGGTGGTGATTACCAAGTGTGACGGCAATAATGTCAATAATGCCAAACTCGCACAACGTCAGATAAAAAATGCACTCAACCTCTTCCCCGAGCCCGATTCGGGTTGGCGTCCCAAGGTGCTTACCTGTTCGTCACTCAAAGGCGAGGGACTTGGAGATGTGTGGGGAGGTATCGAGGACTATATGGAGTTCATCAAGGCCAACGGCTATTTCCTGCATCATCGTCAGGAGCAGAGCAAGTTCCGTATGTACGAGACTATCAACGAGGCATTGCGTCAGAATTTCTATGGCAATCCGGAGATTGAGGCCGCCTTGGAGAGTTGCGAACAGCGTCTGCTGGATATGAAAATCAGTTCGTATGCGGCAGCGCACGAACTTCTTGACCTCTATTTCAAGGAGAAATAAAATTTTGATTCGATTTTTTCAATCAGTTTTGCGGAACGGCCGACTCATTTGAGCTCGGCTCGTTTTCTATTGGTGTATCCGCTGTCGGAGTGTTGGTTGCCGATTCGTTTTTTGTGGGTTCTGTCGTGTGAATGAGTTCGGTCAACGAGGTGGCTTTGGCTTTCAGTTCGGCTTGTTTTTTGGCCACTGCATTTTTGAGTTTTGTGGTGGTTGAAACGGTT
>JAGBHS010000116.1 GCA_017935385.1 Tidjanibacter sp. | reverse complement strand
TCTTGACGATGTTTATAAACTGCACACGTTCGGATTCAGAGGTGAGGCATTGGCTTCTATTGCGGCAATCTCGACGGTGGAGCTTGTGACACGCAGAGAGGGTGATGAACTTGGTGTGAAGGTGACCATCGAAGGCAGTACGTTCAAGGGACAGGAGATGGTTGTGGCGCCCAAAGGCAGTAAGTTCTCGGTTAAGAATATATTTTTCAATGTGCCGGCACGTCGCCGACAGTTGGATAAGAGTACCACGGAATCGCGCTATATAACAAGTGAGTTTCAGCGCGTGGCGTTGTGTCATCCCGACGTGGCGTTCAAATTATATAATGATGATGCTCCGGTGTATGATTTGCCGGCATCGTCATTGAAACAACGAGTCATAGGCATTATCGGTCGCGGAATTGCCAACAATCTGTTGGAGGTCGGTACGAAGACTTCTATTGTGGAGATTGAGGGTTTTGTGGGTGCGCCGTCGGCCGCGCGTAAGAGCAGCGACCAGTTTATGTTTGTGAATGGGCGTTATTTCAAGAGTCCGTATTTGCATAAGGCAATCTTGCAGGCCTATGAGAAGTTGATTCCGATGGGAGTGCAACCTTCTTATTTTATCTACATGAAGGTGGACCCCGAAAATCTTGATGTGAATATTCATCCCCAGAAGACCGAGGTACGATTTGAGGACGGACCGGCGGTATGGCAGATATTGAATGCTTCGGTCAGAGAGGCATTGGCTCGTACGGGAGTGATTCCGATGATGGATTTTGAGGATGAGAAAGAGGTGGAGATTCCTGTGCTGGATGGCGGACGGGATATGAGTAGTGTTCATGTGCCGTCATCTACGTTCAATCCCGAGTACAATCCGTTCCGTTCGGACCGAATGGCTCGTCCGAGCAAGGGGATGGATGGTATGTCGGAGTTGGATGCCATGTTCGGCGCACGGACAAGTTATCCGCAGATTGATAGAGAGGAACCGGCTATGGATGAATCGGTGCTCGATTTCATTGAAGTGGGTGATGACGGAGAGCAGGGCGAGTTGAATATTGCACGAAGTGGCGAGATGCTGAAAGTTGTCCCTCTTGCGGGAGGATATGTGGCTACGAGTTTTGATGGCAGATTGGTGCTGGTGGATGTGAAGCGAGCCAAAGAGGCGGTTTTGTATCGTCGTTATATGATGATGTTGGAGAGCGGCAGTTCGGCGGGTCAGACTCTGTTGTTCCCCGAGAGAATGGTGTTTTCACGAGATGATGTGGTGCTGTTGGGGGAGAATTATGATGAGTTTGTTGGTCTGGGATTTGACTACAATGTGGTGGATGAGAATACGATTGAACTCGTTGCCATTCCGGCCGATCTGAATATGGAGAGGCTTTCGGATGTGATGTATGATATGTTGGACTGTTTGAGGGACGAGGTGCTGGACAAGGAGATGTTGCGTAAGAAACAGATGGCCGAAGTGCTGTCGCGCAGATGCGGAGAGGACAGACTCAACGAAAGCGAACTCATGACGGTATTGAACACACTGAGGGAGAGAGATGAATATAAATATACGGCCGACGGTCGTGCGGTTATGCAGATTGTGGAGACCGACGAGATAAAGAGACGTTTTACAAAATAGTGTAGATATGTACGGACAAAACAGAATATATATACCGCCCATTGTCAAGAATCTGTTGGTGATAAATGTGTTGGTGTTTTTTGCCGAGATGATGTTGCCGGTGGCGGTACGCGGTTGGATAGCGGAGAACTGGTCGTTGCATTTCTGGAAAAGTGATTCGTTCCATGTATGGCAACTGTTTACTTATATGTTTATGCATGCCAACTTTACCCATCTGTTTTTCAATATGTTTGCCTTGTGGATGTTTGGTCGCATATTGGAGTATGATATGGGTAGCCGAAGATTTCTGGTCTATTATTTGATTTGTGGAATAGGAGCAGGTCTTATTCAGTTGGGAGCCTATTATATAGACTACATGTCGTTGTTGGGCGATTATTCGGCCGTATCGGTGGCTCGTTGGGCAGAGGCGGTTTCGACAGTAGGAGCCTCGGGTGCGGTGTTCGGATTGTTGTTGGCGTTCGGAATGATTCATCCCAATAATATGATAATGCTGATGTTCCCGCCGATAGCGATGAAGGCGAAATGGTTTGTGGTTATTTACGGTGCCATTGAGCTGTTGCTCGGTTTGAGAGGTGGAGGCGGAGTCGCTCATTTTGCCCATCTGGGAGGAATGCTGTGGGGCTGGCTGCTGATAAAATATTGGCGTAAACGCAACGAGATTTATTATTAATGCCTCATTGAAAGAGAGATGTCTGACTACGGATATTATGGCAAACAGAAACGTCGTTCCAAGAGGGGCGATATGACGAGGGGCGGGGCCGAACCTGATAATTCGTCATCACTGTTGTTGTGGATTCTGGATGTCGTGATGTCTGTGTTCAGCATATTGCTGATGTTGGTATTCGTTGCGGCATTTATGGCGCGTTGGATCTCGCCGGAGAAGATGCCTATGCTGGCGGTTTTCGGACTGTTCTATCCGTTTATATATGTTGCCAATGTCGTGTGTATGCTTTATTGGGCGATGCGATGGAGCAAAATGTTTTGGTGTCTGTTGGTTGTGGTGATGCTGGGCTGGGGCAGTGTGAAGATGTTCTATCGTCCCGAGTTGGTGAAACAGTATCAGACGGAACAGCAGGAAAATTACGAGGAGCAGGAAGATAAGGAGGGCTTTGTGGTCTTGTCCTACAATGTGGTTGGATTCTGGCCGCAACAGGAGGAAGATCGCGAGGATCTGATAGAGAAGATAGCCGCTTTGGCAGAGGAGAAGGCTGCATCGGTTGTTTGTTTCCAGGAGTTTAATAATACCCAAAGCAATACGGATAGAATGGAAACGGCGTTGAGTAATCTGCGCTATTCCTCTTTTGTTAATTACGATTTCGGAGATCAGGCCGCTTATGGTGGCGGTATGGCTGTATATAGTGCCTATCCGATAATCAACTCCGGTGTTGTGGATATGGGAACCCAGCGAGTCCATTCCATGTGGGTGGATTTGAAGGTGGATAGCGATACCATTCGTGTGATTTCGAATCATTTGCAGAGCACCCATGTGACGAAGCAGGATCGTGATGAGACCATTACGGCGAAGATTATAAATGACACCACGGCCAGCGAGAAGGTGATGAGTCTGGCTCACAAGTTGGCAGAGAACTATTCGCTGAGGGCTGCGCAGGCCAAGTGTTTGCGTGAATTTATAAAGGAGAGTCCGTATGAGGTGATTGTTTGTGGCGATTTCAACGATACGGCGGGCTCTTATGTGTATAGAAAGGTTGCCCGCAGATTGAAAGATACTTTTACGGAGCAGGGAGTGGGATATGTGTATACGTTCAGAGATTTCATGAATCTGTTGCGTATCGATTATATATTTGTGTCGGACGGTTTCAAGGTGCATGAATATGAGGTGCCGGAGGTGAAGTATTCCGACCATTTGCCCGTGCTGTCGCGCGTTCAACTTGTGGACCGTCGTGG
>JAGBHS010000115.1 GCA_017935385.1 Tidjanibacter sp. | reverse complement strand
GGTTTGCAGGGTTCTGGTAAGACCACTTTCTCGGCTAAACTTGCTTCTATGATCAAGAGTAAGAAGGGTAGAGCCGTATTGTTGGTTGCGGGTGACGTTTACCGTCCTGCGGCAATTGACCAGTTGAAGGTGTTGGGAGAGCAGATCGGAGTGGAGGTTTATACCGAGGAGGGTAATAAAAATCCGGTAGAGATTGCTTGTAATGCCATAAAATATGCCCAGCAGAAGTCTATAAACACCGTTATTGTCGATACGGCAGGTCGTTTGGCTGTGGACGAGGAGATGATGCAGGAGATAGAGGCCATCAAGAAGGCGGTGAAGCCCTCGGAAACTCTGTTTGTTGTGGACTCAATGACGGGTCAGGATGCGGTAAATACGGCGAGGGAGTTCAACGAACGTTTGGATTATGACGGAGTTGTACTGACCAAGTTGGATGGTGATACCCGTGGTGGTGCTGCAATTTCTATTCGTTCGGTGGTCAATAAGCCGTTGAAATTCATTTCATCGGGCGAGAAACCCGATTCGTTGCAGGTGTTCCATCCCGAACGTATGGCGGACCGTATTCTCGGTATGGGTGATATTGTGTCGTTTGTGGAGCGCGCACAAGAGCAGTTTGACGAGAAGGCGGCAAGAGAGATTAAGAAGAAGATATATAAGAACAAGTTTGATTTCAACGATTTCCTCAGCCAGATAGAGCAGATCAAGAAGATGGGTAATATGAAGGATTTGATGTCTATGTTGCCCGGAATGGACAAGGCGTTGAGGGGTGTGGAGTTGTCGGACGATATGTTCAAACAGACGGAGTCTATTATTTATTCGATGACTCCTGCCGAGAGGGAGAATCCCGAAATCATCAATCCGTCGCGCAAGGCCCGTATTGCGGCGGGTAGCGGGAATACGCTGAATGACGTGAATAAGTTGCTGAAACAGTTTGAGCAGATGCGCAAGATGATGAAGAGTGTGGCAGGCAAGAAGATGCCGATGATGCCGCCGATGCGCCGCCGATAATGTTTTTAGTTGTCAATATAAAAAACCGACCCTATAAAGGTCGGTTTTTTGTTGCGATAAGGAATGATGATTCTTACAAGAAGGAGTTGAACGAGGTGGCGATCTGATCTACCATTTCGTCAAGAGCCTTCTGAATCTTGTTGCCAATCATCATTTTTATCATCATGTTCATCTCGGCATGCAGTACCAGACGGATTCGTGTGTCGTCGGGCGAGAGTTCTTTCATCTGAATCCAGAAGTTGAAATCGATGGGGGTGTTGTCACCCGTGATTTTAATCACTTTGAAAGGCTCCTTGTTTACGATTTTGAGAGCTGCCGTAAAACCTTTTACGGAGAATGAACAGCTGTTCTCATCGGCCTGCCAGTTTTCAACTTTGTCTTTAAGGATGGGTGTGAAATTGCTGAAATCGGAAAGAACCATGTAAATTTGTTCGGCCGAACGTCTGATGGCGGCCTGTTTGCTTTCGTATTGTTCCATATTTTGTTGAATTTTTTATTTATTTCGTATCTTTGTGTTTAATATATGAATAAAGTGAAAACCATATACTTTGATAATAAGGCTTTGTGCTTTACCGACGTTGCTCCGCGTGATGCCCAAAAGGTGTGTGTTGAGCACGAAACGGGCGAGTTGTCGCCTGCAAAGGTAGGAGAAATAATTGAGAATAACGACATTTTGTGGATAATCTCGCCTGATGTGGAAGGTGCATACGACAGATTTGTGTCACAGATGCCCGTTGCGGAGGCTGCGGGAGGAGTGGTTGAGGATGCACAGGGCAGAGTACTGATGATATTCCGTCGCGGCAAGTGGGATCTGCCCAAGGGTCATGTGGAGGAGGGCGAGAGCCTTGTGGAAACGGCAGCCCGAGAGGTGGAGGAAGAGACAGGAGTTGCGGGCGTTGTTGTCGGCGAGGAGATAGGAGTTACGGACCATTTCCATTGCGCTTACGGCCATTGGGAGGTTAAGCGTACGTGGTGGTATGCAATGCGTCTGTCAAAGGAGGTTGAAACGACTCCGCAGAAAGAGGAGGGAATCTCCAAGGTGGAGTGGCTCACAAGAGAGCAGTGCGACGATGCATTAGAGAATAGTTATGGTACGATCAGAGAGGTGATGACAAAATTTCGTGCCATGTCCGAACGTTAGAATGAAAGAAACAAGATAAATAGGAAGATAAGATGAAGAAAATGTTAAGAAAAACAGCATTGTTTGTTATGGTAGCAGCAATTACGGCCGGATGTACTACGACGGTCGATGAGTTTGAGCAGTTCAAGAGTGCCAATGCACTTACTGATGCGGAGAAAGAGGCGGGAGTGTTCACGCCTGAGGTGATGTGGAAGATGGGACGTGTAGGAGCTCCCGTTTTGTCACCCGACGGTCAGACCGTGTTGTATACGGCGAGTTATTACAGCATGAAGGAGAACAAGAGTGAGAGCGCTCTTTATTCTATGCCCGCCGAGGGTGGAGAATCGACTATTGTTGCGCTGAACGCCCATTATGCCGCATGGAATGGCGACGGAACCCGCATCTATTATTTGGCCAACAAGAAGGATAGCGGTATGCAGGTGTGGAGCCTGGATACACTTACCGGTAGCAAACCTCGCCAGATTACCGATATTGAAGGTGGGGTAGAGGGCTTCGGAGTATCGGCCAACGACGGTATGTTGTTCTATGTCAAAGGCGTAGATGTGACAAAGGTCAAGTCATCGGCTGTCTATGAGGATATGGACAAGTCGGGTGCCCGCATATATGACGATCTTATGGTTCGCCACTGGGACTATTGGGATGAGGGTAATTACAAACACATCTTTGTGGCGCCCATGCCTGCCGAGAACAATAAGGTAACCGCCGGAGAGGATATCATGGAGGGCGAGCCTTGGGATGCTCCGTTGGCTCCCTATTTCGATATGGCCGAGAT
>JAGBHS010000012.1 GCA_017935385.1 Tidjanibacter sp. | reverse complement strand
CGTGTCTACCTATTCCACCATCCGAGCATCCTTGTTTTCAGGCGCAAAGATAGATATTGACTTGCGGAAAAACAAATTTTTTTTCTTCGCCCACACAACTTTAATCTCTATTGACAACAAAAATAGCCTGACCTCCTGCCGTTTTTGTGGTGAAGAGAACCGTAACAATCCCTGTCTTCGCTATTTTTGTATGAAATAAAAGAGTATCTTTGCAAATTGAAAAGGGTTTTTCATTGAAAAATTTTTGCGGTCGGCGACTACAAGAGGTAGCAACGTCTGTATTTTGTCCCCGCAAGAGTTTTGGTTAAAATGTTACATGACTATGAAATCGAAAATGATATTGCTCCTTGCTGCGTTGTTTTGCTGTCAGCTGTCAATGGCTCAGGAGATAGATACCGCCTTCATGCAGCGTTTGCCCAAGGTGGATATATATGGAGAGCAGTTCAATAAACTTGTAGACAGCCTTACCGTAAGCGGTAATAACGAGGAGTTGTTCGGGGTAATGTTTGCTGCGGGTCGTCAGGCCGAGTCACTGGGGGATGTGCGTTTGCAGGCTATATATTATGACAAGGCAGCCGGATATGCACAGACGATAGACAATAAGACGGCGATGGTCGTGTCTATTTTACGCTCAAGCGAGGCGAACCGACAGCGCAACTATGCGGGCACTTCGATACGTCAGTTGGCGGCGGTGGAGAAGGCGGTTGCCGAGGACACCGATCTGTTGTATATGGTTAATGAGGCGCAGATAGTCAATTTTGAGGCGTTGGGCGACATCGGCAGTGCTTATAAATATATGCAAAAGGTGGCGGACTATCGTGAGATGATGGCCGAACGACGCCTGCAACAGGCAGTGGCGGATGCCGAACTCGCGGCCGAACAGAAGTATGCACCTAAGGATAACCAACCATCGGAACGTGATAAGAAACGTGCGGAACGTGCTGCCCGTTGGGCCGATAAGGAGAGTAAAATGCAACTTCATGTCATGATTGGTGGCGGAGTGGTAATAGTGTTGTTGATGGTGGCAGTGTGTCTGTTGGCGGTGATTGGAGGTCGTCGCAGGAGGAAGTTGGACCGTCGCTTCGGGGAGTTGCTTCTCGCCATACCGAAAAGCAGTTCGGAACGTGCCGAGAATTTGCAGTCGCGTGTGATGGCATTGGTGGCTGCCAGGAACAAGGAGAGTGATGAATTCAAACAAGCTCTGGATGAGGTGGCGTACGATGTGTGCCGTTTGTCATCGGAGGTTTCTCATCTATCCATGTCTAACTTTATCATGCAGGAGGAATTTGTGCCCGAGATGGAGGAGACTGATGTGGATAAGATACTGAAACAGATCCAGAACAATATTAAGGATATGGCTTCGTTGAAGAATATAGATATAGAATATAAATCTACGGGCAGTTGCAAGGCCATATGCGATGCGCGTTCTATTGAAATGATGATAGACATGTTCATTATGGATGCCTTGGAGAGTGTGCGCATCGGAGGAAAGGTTTCGCTGTGGATAGAGAGTGACGGCAAGGCGGTCACCATTGCAGTGGAAGACGATGGAGATAAGAACAAGTTTGCCATTGCGGAGATGATTCTTGAAGAGAAGGAGGACTTGTCGGCCGATTCAAAAGAGAGAATTTATGCGCATGTAGCCTCACTGAACGGAGCAAAACTCATTAACCGTTCGAAGAAAGAGGGCGGCACCATTCGCGGAATCTCTTTCAGCGAGTAAGGCGTGTGATTTGGAGATAAAATAAATAAGGCCTCGATTGAAAAATCGAGGCCTTATTGTTTCTGTGTGTGTTAGAGTGAGAATTTCACTCCGAAGAAGAACATGCGGGGCAGGGCGGGACCATATGTGTAACCGGCATCTTTGTTCTGACCGTAGTCGATATCGTCCTGATAACTGTCGAGAATATTCTTTACACCTGCGCTGACTTCCAACTGGGTCAGGGCAGAGAGTTTAAAGGTTTGCGAAAGACGGAAACCGAGATCCCAGAAGTCGGGAGTCATTTTCTCCTCGTCCTGAGGTATTACACCCTCGCAGTGCTGAACGAGCATCGAACCCGTGTAGTTGCCGAATACAGACGCTTTCAACGACTGGGTGATGTTGGCATTGGCGGTGAGGTAGCCGTAGCTGTCGGGCGAACGGAACATGCGTTTCTGCGGTTCCACTGCGTCAGACCAACGTTCGGGCTGGTGGTAGCGACTGTTTTGGAGTGTGTAGCCCAACTGTAACTCAAACTTGTCGGCAACACCTGCTTTTGCCTCCACACTTATACCTTTTACCGTTGCGCCGGTTGCGTTGCGGCGTTCTTTGATTATGAAACCATCCGAATTGACACCAATTTTTTCAATTGTAAAGACGTCGTCAAGATCGGTGTAGAAGCCTTCAAAGAGGATGTTGGTCTGCAAGGCGCCGAAACTATGGTAGAGATCCACCGAAGCACTCAGACTGTGCGAATACTCGGGTTTGAGATTGGGGTTGAGGGTGATGATTACCATCTGGTTGTTCACCGCATCCACGTGCAGATCCTCGTTGTAAGCCTGCGGAGCACGATAACCACTCGAATAGCTCAGACGAAGTCCCACGTTTTCGGTCGGGCTGTATCTGACATTGGCACGCGGCGAGAAGACAAGGTCTTTCACCAGATTGTGCTTGTCGGCACGGAAGCCGATCAGGAAATTGAGTTTTTCACTCTTCCACTCATTCTGCATAAACAGACCTTTCGTATCGGTACTCTGTTTGAAATCGCGACCGAATCCGAGATAAATGTCGTGCAGATCGTTGTAGGTGTACTCCACTCCTGCGGTGAAGTCAGACGGGAGGAACAGCAGACGATCCATGGAATAGATGTACTGCATTCCGGCTACAAAGGTCTTATCATGGGTTGCGCCATAGGCATTGAGATCCCTCTCCACTCCGAAATAACTTGTGCGGTCAATCTTCTGTGCCGAGGTGTAGGCACTCATGCGATGATAGCCGTTGGGGCTGAAATAGTCAAACTTCAAACCGCCTCCATCTATTTTGCTGTCCAACTGCTCGGCGATGTCGGCCATGTGGGGCGGCTGGTCAAATGCGTTTCCTCCGCGACGTAACTCCGTAATATGGTGATACTCTCCGGTGATGCGCGAATAAGGGCTTGTCTTGTAGTAGGCACGGAAACCAATCGTTTCGGAGTTGAGCAGAGGAACGTCCGAGAAACCGTCGCCGTTGCGGTCATAAGAGTCGCGGTCTTTCACCATGCCGAAAATGTAGGCTCCCATTTTGTAGTCATCCGACACGAACGAACCGTTTATAGAGGTGTTGATGTCAGTGGTGCCGCCTTCAAGCACATTGGTGGTGTTTGAGAGTGAGAGAGAGTTGCGCAACGGCTCTTTGGTGATGATATTCACCACACCGCCTATGGCATTGGAGCCGAAGAGTGCCGAACCGCCACCGCGAATCACCTCCACTCGTTCTACCATTGCAACGGGTAACTGTTCCAAACCATACACTGTCGCCAGAGAACTGAATATCGGGCGGCTGTCGAGCAATACCTGCGAGTACTGTCCGTCTAGACCGTTGATGCGTAGTTGGGTGATTCCGCAGTTGTTGCAGTTGTTCTCCACACGGATACCGGGCTGGAAGTTCATGGACTCGGCCAGATTGGTTGAGGCCGTACTGTCAAACAGCTTTGTGGTTGCCGAACGCACTATGGTGGGAGAGGTCTTCTTGTTGGTTTCCGAACGGCTGGCCGATACTACCACCTCATCCACTGCGAGAGCTTCCGCATCCAGTTCGATGTTTATCTCCTGTGATTTGCGAGCGATGATGGTTACGGGAATCTCGATGCTCTTGTAACCTATCGAAGATACCTTCAACATGAACTGACCGACGGGCATGTTTTTCATGAAGAAATGACCCGTTCCGTCGGTAGCCACTCCGAGGGTGGTTCCTTGTAATGTGATGGTTGCGAAGGGAATGTGTTCTTTGGTTGAGGCGTCGATTACATGACCCGTAATGTTGGCATCTGTGGCTGTTTTCTGTGCGTAGATGGTTTGGGGTGCGCATACGACCCATAGGAGTGCGCACAACACTCGCATCAATATATTTTTATTCATGTGTGTCAATAAAGATTTTGTATGATTTGTCAAACGGAGGCGGCGTGTGTAAACATGATGTACTATGCCCGCATGTTTATGCCGCAATACATGGTTGTCCGCTAAATGAAGCGCAACTTAAATCATACTGACGGGAGGAGCCCTCAGACCTATATTGATCTGGTCATCGGGTAAGATGTGTTGAACGGGAAGTCTGTTCTGCTCGACACTGTTCTCGGGCAAGAATATCTCCATCGGTTGTGGCGCTATGGACTCTGTTGCGAGAAGTGAATTTGCCTGATTGATAAGAATCAGTTCTTGTGTCGAGTGCTCTCCATCGGGAGTGGAGTGGTGACTTTCGTTATGAATATGGGAATGCGATACCGCCACACCGTTTATGTCGTGAGAGTGCCACGACATGGTGATGCTGACGTAGAACAAGGCGAACAGACAGATGATTGTCGTCGCGCACAGATTCTTTATGTTCCTATTCTTTATCATTTCCGAGTGCAAATATATGTGTTTTGAATGGGAAAACCACCCCGTACAGATGTAAATACATGTTTTTGGGTAGTTATATCCTTGTTTTAATGTTGTTGACTACCTTCAAAAAGGGAGTGACTGTTGGCGGATAATTGAAAACAT
The DNA here is from genome assembly GCA_017935385.1 of Tidjanibacter sp. Lineage (GTDB taxonomy): Bacteria > Bacteroidota > Bacteroidia > Bacteroidales > Rikenellaceae > Tidjanibacter. The sequence goes on along the minus strand of JAGBHS010000012.1, from coordinate 8,325 downwards.
TCACTATCTTTGCACCACTTTAACATTTATTAATACAATACGAAGATAATCATGAAATTCACAGAAATGTTAGCTATATCGGGTCAGCCGGGCCTGTATCGTTTTATCGCACGCAGCACCCATGGTGTTATTGTGGAGTCACTCATCGACGGCAAGAGAATGAATGCTACGGGCAGTGCCCGAGTAAGCGCGCTGTCGGAGATTGCTGTTTTTACCGAGGGTGAGGATTTGCCGTTGGCAAAGGTGTTTGAGAAGATGTTTGCCTATACTGAGGGTAAACCTGCGCTTGACCATAAGGCTCCTCAGAATCAAATCAAGGAGTTTATTGCAGCTGTTTTGCCCGACTATGATCGCGACCGCGTACATTTCTCTGATATGAAGAAGATGGTTGCATGGTATAATCTGCTGGTCGGTGCCGGTTTGACCGATTTCTCGTTGGAGGAACCGGAGGAACAGGCAGCCGAGGAGAGTGCCGAGTAACTCATCTTTTCACGATAAAAAAGGGCGGAGATTCTCCGCCCTTTTTGTTTTGCATCGGATTCATCCGACACTATGTTGTGCCTTAACCTATTGTGCCGAGTCCTTCTTTTCGTCGGTTTTCTCGACCGCTTTGGGTTTTGCGCCAATACTCTTTTTGTTATATATGTTCATGGTCTGGTTGAGTCCCTGGGTGACAAAGCATTTGATTGCCTCCACTGCCTCTTCCACTCTCGGAACCAGCTCTTTGCGTTCCTCGCTGTTGAACTCGCCAAGCACAAACTCAATCTGCATTCCCTGCGGAAAATCGTTGCCTATCCCGAAACGCAGACGGGCATAGTCGTTGCCTCCAGTCAATTCGTCTATGTTGCGCAGGCCGTTGTGACCACCATTGCTGCCCTTTCCGCGTATGCGCATCGCGCCCAACGGCAGTGCTAAATCATCAACCACCACCATCAGATTCTCCTTTGAGATCTTTTCTTTTTCAAGCCAGTAGCGGACGGCTTTACCGCTTTCGTTCATGTATGTCGAAGGTTTCAACAATATTATCGTACGTCCTTTGTGCTTCATCTCGGCCACTGCTCCGTAGCGGTTGATACGGAACTGCACGTCGGCCTTCAACGCCATGGCATCCACCACATTGAAACCCATATTATGACGCGTATTAAGATACTTTGCGCCAATATTTCCCAATCCAACTACCAAATACTTCATTTTTATTTCATTGTTAGTCTGTTACATATCCGAAGTTCGTTGTGTACTCCTTAGCTTTTCTCTCTGCCGAAGTTCGTTCTTCTAATGCGTCCTTCGACAACTCCGAAGATTTCAATTCCGAAGTTCGTTGTGTACTCCTTAACTTTTCTCTCTGCCGAAGTCCGGCCACCAACAACTTCCTATCCCCCTTATTGAAAATGCCCTTTGGGCTCCTTTGGGCCTTAAATTTCGTGAGAGAGTGATGGTGGTACGGTGCGGGAGAAATCATAATCACCCCAACGTTCCGCAACAAAATCCAATGTGTCCATCAACTCGGGAATGTCGAACAATGTCACCAATTTCATGCGGGTCTGCTTGAACTCGGGCAACCCCTTGAAATAGTTAGACATATGTCTTCGCATCTCCAATACGCCCACTCGTTCGCCTTTCACCTCCACCGATTTCAGCAGATGATTCTTGGCTATCTCCACTCGTTCCTTCACCGAGGGTTGGGGGAGTATTTCGCCCGTTTCGAGGTAGTGTTTTATCTCGCGGAAAATCCACGGACGACCGTATGTCGCACGTCCTATCATCACTCCGTCAACTCCGTAGCGGTCGAAGGCTTCGCGTGCTTTCTCGGCCGAATTGATGTCGCCGTTACCGATGATGGGAATGTGGATTCGCGGATCGTTTTTGATTTTACCTATCAGAGTCCAGTCTGCCTGTCCGGTGTACATTTGTGCGCGAGTACGTCCGTGTATCGTGAGAGCCTTTATGCCCACATCTTGCAGACGCAGGGCAATCTCTTCTATGTTTTTGCTGTTGTCGTCCCACCCCAGTCTGGTCTTTACCGTCACGGGTGTCTTTACGGTCTCCACAATGCGGCGGGTCATCTCCACCATCAGCGGAACATCACGCATCATGCCGCTGCCTGCTCCGCGATTGGCAATCTTCTTTACGGGACAACCGAAATTGATGTCTATTACGTCGGGTTTTGCGCCCTCGGCAATGATGGCCGACTCCACCATCGGTTCTATCAGGTTGCCGTATATCTGAATACCAACGGGACGTTCGGCGTCGTTGATGTTGAGTTTGCGCACCGACTTGGCTCCGTCGCGTATCAGTCCGTCCGAAGAGATGAACTCCGTGTACACCATGTCGGCACCGAAAGCCTTGCACATGTGTCTGAACGAAGGGTCGGTCACATCCTCCATCGGGGCGAGAAACAACGGGCGCGAGCCCAAATCAATATCGGCTATTTTCATTTGTAAATTCTCTTTTTGCAGCGCAAAATTAATGATAATTCGCGGAATAAAAGAATCCTGCAATTAACTTAAAGAATTTTTACGTAAATTTGAAGCGTTTTTGATTGCGGGCCTATTGAATACTAACCAAATAGTTGTAGAATGAATATTATGAAACGAGCCTTTTTTACCTTGTTGGCGGTGATTTGTGTTGCGATGACAGCGTCGGCACAGCAACCGTTTGTTTTGAAACTCTATCCCGATGGCGTGCAGGAGAGCAACGGTCTCAATGTCGATACTCCCGACAATCCTCGCGAACCAATTCTCACCGTCTATCTTCCCAAAGGTCGCACGACGGGGCAGACCGTGGTGGTTTGTCCGGGTGGAGGTTATGCCCATTTGTCGCTGACCAATGAGGGCTCAGAGGTGGCTCAGTGGTTGAATATGCGTGGTATTGCGGCGGCGGTACTCTCGTATCGTATGCCCAATGGCCACTCCGAGATTCCGTTGAAGGATGCTTTGACGGCAATAGAGATGGTGCGAGATAATGCTGCGGAGTGGAAAGTAGACCCGAGAAAGGTGGGAATCATCGGTTTCTCGGCGGGAGGACATCTGGCTGCAACGGCTCTTACGAAATATACATCGGAGAAGAATCGCCCCGATTTCGGCATCCTGATTTATCCCGTGATTACCATGACGATGGCTACACATGGAGGTTCGCGTTACAACCTTTTGGGGCGCGACCATACCGAGCAGCAGATAAACGATTTCTCGTGCGAGAAGTTGGTTAATGACAAGACTCCCGTTACGTTCATTGCACTGAGCAGTGACGACAAGGTGGTGCTGCCCGTGAATGGAGTTTCGTTCTATCAGGCACTGAGCAATGCCGATGTGAAGGGGTGTGAGTTGCATGTCTATCCTACGGGCGGACATGGCTGGGGCTTCTCGGGACGTCTGGACTATCGTGACGAGTTTAGCACCTCGCTTACCCGTTGGTTGAATGAGATTAATAAGTAGTAATGGATTAAAAACAGAGAGATATGAAACAGATTTTTCTTACAACAGTTATGCTGGTGGCTGCGTTTTGTTTGCAGGCTGCCGAGCCTTTCAAAGTTAAATTGTATCCCAACGGCCCGAAGGAGAGTACATATGTTACCGAGCCGGAAACCAACGTGAATAACCGTCTGCGCAATGTTACGGAACCCCGCATGGAGGTATTTCTGCCTGAGGGAGAGTCGACAGGTCGTTTTGTGGTGATTTGCCCGGGTGGCGGATATGTCCACATCACTATTGAGAGTGAGGGTTATGAGGTGGCACGATGGCTCAACAAACGCGGTATTGCGGCCGGTGTGCTCACATACCGTACTCCCAACACCCATGGCGATGCTACGATTAATGATGTGTTGCGCGCTGTGGAACTGACACGTGAGAATGCTGCCGAATGGAAGGTGGATCCCGCGAAGGTGGGAGTCATGGGTTTCTCGGCAGGAGGTCATCTGGCATCTATGGCGGTAACCAAATATAACTCGGAGAAGAATCGTCCCGATTTCGGCATTTTGATTTATCCCGTTATCACGCTTAATATGGGTAAGACACATGCCGGTTCTCGCCTGAATCTGTTGGGTGAGGTGTCTGACGAGGTGGCCGACAAGTATTCGGCAGAGAAACTCGTTAATTCCAATACGCCGACCTGTTTCCTGGCTCATTGTGATGATGACCGTGCTGTGCCTCCTTATAACAGCATTTCGTTCTATGCGGCAATGAAGGAGCATGGTGTGAAGGGAGAGTTGCATGTCTATCCCCGAGGCGGACACGGTTGGGGTTTCTTGAATCCGTTCCCCATGAGAGCCGAGTTTGATGCATCGCTGGAACGTTGGTTGAAGGGTCTGGACGAGCCGGAACCGCAGTTCCCGAGAGGTCCCAGAAGATAGTCGGAGTGAATTGATTGTGAAAGAACTTGAAGAAAATAAATATATAATAGAATGAATATAGAAAATTATCTGCACGATGCCGTCAAAGGCTGTATTGAGTCGTTGTACGGTGCGCTTGAAAACGAACAAATTCAGATTCAGAAGACCCGCAAAGAGTTTGAGGGTGACTATACATTGGTTGTGTTCCCATTCCTGAAACGCAGTCGTAAGGCTCCCGATGCAACAGCAAACGAAATTGGCGAGGCTCTGGTGAAGGCTTGTGCCGATGTGAAGGGTTTTAATGTGATTAAAGGTTTTCTTAATATATCGTTCACCGAGAATTTCTGGGCAGAGAGATTTGCCGAGATGACGGCGGATGACAATTTTGGTTATGCTCCGGCCAATAGCGGTCGCACCATTATGGTGGAGTACTCGTCGCCCAATACCAACAAACCCCTCCATTTGGGACATATACGCAATAATCTGTTGGGTTGGTCGGTGGCCGAGATTCTGCGTGCCAACGGTCACAAGGTGTTGAAGGTCAATTTGGTGAACGATCGAGGAATCCATATCTGCAAGAGTATGCTGGCATGGAAACTCTACGGCAATGGCGAAACACCCGCATCGAGTGGCATGAAGGGCGACCATCTAGTGGGTAAATACTACGTGGAGTTTGACAAGCACTACAAGGAGCAGATAAAGGAACTCATGGCACAAGGCCAGAGTGAGGATGACGCCAAGAAGAATGCTCCGTTGATGTTGCAGGCGCAGGAGATGTTGCGTAAGTGGGAGGCCAAAGATGAAGAGGTTTACACTCTGTGGCAGACCATGAACGGATGGGTATACGAGGGCTTTGATGCTACTTATAAGGCTCTGGGTGTGGCTTTTGACAAGATATATTATGAGTCGCAGACCTATCTGTTGGGTAAGGAACTCGTTGAGGAGGGCTTGCAGAAGGGCGTATTCTATCGCCGTCCCGACAATTCTGTGTGGATTGATCTGACGGGTGACGGACTGGACGAGAAACTGTTGCTGCGTAGCGACGGCACCTCGGTTTATATGACTCAGGATTTGGGTACGGCTTTGCGTCGTTTCTCGGACAACAATCTGGATGCGCTGATTTATGTTGTTGGTAACGAGCAGAACTACCACTTCCAGGTGCTGAAACTCGTCTTGAAGAAGTTGGGTTACGATTGGAGTGATGCGATTTATCACTTGTCATACGGTATGGTGGAGTTGCCTGAGGGTAAGATGAAATCGCGCGAGGGTACGGTTGTTGATGCCGACGATCTGATTGACAATATGGTTGCTACGGCACGCGAGATGTCGCAGGAGTTGGGTAAATTGGACGGACTGACCGAGCAGGAGGTTGATGAGGTGTGCCATACGGTGGGTCTGGGTGCCTTGAAATATTTCATCCTGAAAGTGGATCCCAAGAAGACCATGCTCTTCGACCCGAGAGAGTCTATCGACTTCAACGGAAATACCGGTCCGTTCATTCAGTATACTCATGCCCGTATCCGTTCAATCATCCGCAAGGCCGACGAGGCGGGTGTGAAGTATGACGACATCAGCGGTGCGGAGTATCTGCCCGAGGAGATTGAGTTGATCAAGTATATGGCCGACTTTGCCGGTGTGGTACGTCAGGCAGGCGATACTTATTCACCTTCGGTGATTGCCAACTATGTGTATGATTTGGCAAAAATGTTTAACGGTTATTACCACGACCATTCGGTACTGCGTGAGGAGAACGAGAAGGTGCGTGCCATGCGTATCGTGTTGTGCCGTCAGGTGGCGGTTATCATTTCGCGCGGAATGAAGCTGTTGGGTATTGATGTTCCCGAGAGAATGTAGGCGCGGCTGAATTGGTAAGAAGAAATTGCGGGATTTTCGGATATGTCCGAGAATCCCGTTTTTTTATTTGAAACTCCCTCGCCCACAACAAAACAGACTCTCACAATAGTGAAAGTCTGTTTTTAAGACCGTCTTAAAATACGGCTCAACTTTTTGCTCGATTATGCGTCCAAAGCAATTGCCTCACTCGGGCAAACGTCAGCACATGCACCGCACTCGATACATTTGTCAGCATCAATAACGTAAGCAACACCTTCCGAGATAGCCTCTACGGGGCACTCGCCGATGCAGGTACCGCAACCTACACACAAATCGGGATTAATTTTGTAAGCCATTTTATTTTCTTTTAATTGTGTTAAAAATAGTTGTATTAATACAAAGACAAAGATATAAATCTTTTTGTCAATCCATTCATTTTTCTTGTTTTTTCTGTGTACTTTTTGACAATTATTGTGCCTCTTAACCTTTTCGTGCAGAGAAATGATGTGTATGAGTAAAATAAAAACTCCCGACCTCAGGGTCGGGAGTCTCGTTGAGGATATCAATAATTTATTTGATCATATCGAATCTGGTGTAGGGAATCAGCACCTCGGGAATTTTTATTCCGTCCTCGGTCTGGTTGTTTTCGAGCAGTGCGGCAACTATGCGCGGCAGAGCCAATGAACTACCGTTGAGAGTGTGGCAGAGCTGGGTTTTCTTGTCGGCACCTTTGAAACGAACTTTCAGACGGTTTGCCTGGAATGTCTCAAAGTTAGATACCGAAGAAACTTCCAGCCAACGTTTCTGTGCTGCCGAGTAAACCTCAAAGTCATATGTCAGCGCCGATGTGAAACTCATGTCGCCACCGCACAGACGCAAGATACGATAGGGTAGTCCAAGACCCTTTACGAGAGTTTCAACATGAGCCACCATCTCGTCCAGAGCCTCGTATGAGTTGTCGGGATGGTTGATGCGTACGATCTCCACCTTGTCAAACTGGTGCAGACGGTTCAGACCGCGTACATCCTTACCGTAACTGCCGGCTTCGCGACGGAAGCAGGGCGTGTAGGCGGTAAGTTTGATGGGCAACTGTTTCTCGTCCACAATCACATCACGATAGATGTTGGTTACGGGAACCTCTGCCGTGGGAATCATGTAGAAGTTGTCGGCCGTAGCGTGATACATCTGTCCCTCTTTGTCGGGCAACTGTCCGGTTGCGAAGCCCGAAGCCTCGTTCACCATGATGGGCGGCATCACCTCCATGTAGCCTGCACCGATGTTCTGGTCGAGGAAATAGGTGATGAGTGCGCGTTGCAGCGCTGCACCCTGGCCTTTATATACGGGGAAACCTGCGCCGGTCAGTTTCACACCAAGCTCAAAGTCAATGATGTCATATTTAGAAGCCAACTCCCAGTGGGGCAGAGCTTTGTCGCCCAATTCGGGAATCTCGCCCTCCTGCTTTACCACCACGTTGTCCTCGGCGGTTTTGCCCTGCGGAACTATTGCGGCGGGGAAGTTGGGCAACGATACGATGACCGCATTCAACTCTTCCACAGTTGCTTTCAACTGCTCCTCGGTAGCCTTTGATTCCTCTTTCAGGGCAGCCGTACGTTGTTTAGCAGCCTCGCCTTCCTCACGTTTTCCTTGCGCCATGAGGGCACCTATCTGTTTTGCTATTGTGTTCTGTTCTGCGAGCAGTTTGTCCAGTTTCTGTTGCAGTTCTTTGCGCTGGTCGTCGAGATTTTCAATTTTCTCAACTGCCTCGGTTGCATCCACTCCCTTGACGGCAAGACGTTCGAGAGTGAACTCTTTGTTGTCTCTGATTTGCTTTAATGTGAGCATAAACTTAACGTTTGATGATTTATCTGCGCAAATATACCTCTTTTTTTTTACCTTTGCATCCTATAATGCTTTTTAATATATGGTAAGCAGGATTTTTTTGATTCTTTTGCTCTTTGTAGGGGCGGTTTCGTGTGGCGGCAGAGGTGTTTCGCTTTCATCCGATGCGGCAACGGAGGAGGTTGTTGCACCGGCACCACGCATAGTTGAGGCACCTGTCGAGTATACATATAAGGTGGTGAATGTCTATCCGCATTCTACGGAGGCCTATACTCAGGGACTTTTGTGGCACGATGGTAAACTTTATGAGGGTACTGGTCAGCACGGTG
>JAGBHS010000114.1 GCA_017935385.1 Tidjanibacter sp. | reverse complement strand
TTATCGTGCTCGGCAAGAGTGCCGACGATCTTCATTTCGAGATGTCACTCAATGGCGAGGTGCGCCAGAGAGGTTATACGGGTGATATGATTTTCTCGGTGGAGGACATAATTTGTTATGTGTCCAAATTCATGACCCTTAAAATAGGTGATTTGATCTATACGGGAACACCCTCGGGAGTGGGTAGTGTGAAACCGGGAGATGTGTTGCGAGCCTCGTTGGAGGGCAGGGAGTTGTTGAATTTTGATATCAAGTAAGAGCGATGAATAGAAGTCCTTTGGCCGCGAAACTTACGGGTAAGCATCTTATTTTGGCAAGCCGTTCGCCACGTCGCCGTCAGTTGATTGCGGAGTGTGGCTTGGAGTGTGAGATAGCTCCCGATTACGAGGTTGACGAAAGTTATCCCGCCGATATGGAGGCGGATAAAGTGGCCGAACACATTGCATCATTAAAGTCGGCGGCCTATCCTTTGCCTTTGACCGGAGAGGATATTCTCATTACGGCCGATACGGTGGTGATAAATGACGGTGTCATATTGGGTAAACCTCATTCGCGTGAAGAAGCTGTGGCGATGTTGCGCGGGTTGTCTGCAAAACGTCATCATGTTGTTACGGGAATGGTGTTGCGCAGTGCCGAACGAACGGTGCGTTTCTCCGTATCAACTGAGGTGTGGTTTCGTGCTATGACGGACGATGAGATTGCTTATTATGTGGATACCATGCAACCTTATGATAAGGCAGGTGCTTATGGTATACAGGAGTGGATTGGATTGACTTCGGTGGAACGAATAGAGGGCTCTTATCATAATGTTGTGGGATTGCCGACAGAGAGTCTGTATGTTCATCTTGTTGATTTCTTGAATTAATACGGCAAAACAAATTGATTTACAAGTGGTATCGATGTGTGATAGATGTGGACAAAATGGCTGTTCGGCACTTTCTCGTAGCGAGATATTGGCTATGACACAACGCTATCTTGATACGTTTCCTTATGAACGTGAACATGCGATGCCGTTTGTGGAGTATGTGACGGGATTTGACGGTGAGGACCTGATCAGACGAAACAATTTTGTCGGTCATCTTACGGCAAGCGCCATGATTTTTTGCCCTGCTACAAAGCGATTCCTGTTACTTAAACATCACTCTCTGGGGCTTTGGTTACAACCGGGCGGTCATATTGAGAAGAGTGACGATTGTTTGTTGGGTGCGGCATGTCGCGAGGTGGCGGAGGAGACGGGACTTTCGGTCGCCGAGTATCGGGTGGCCCGATTTGGTGAAGACTCCGCGGTTTTTGAGATAGATTCACACTCCATTCCTGCCAATCCGAATAAGGGAGAGGCTGCCCACTATCATCACGATGTGCGTTTTTTATTCCTTGTTAAGTCCGAGGGTGATATTCATATCAGTCGTGCCGAGTCGGATGATTACGGTTGGTTTGCGGTTGAGGAACTTCCCTCAGGATTTGATCGGGATACTATAATCAAAAAATTGGCAGTAATGTTATAATGAAAGGCCCTATCCGAAGAATAGGGCCTTTTTGTTATCTGATCGGGATGAAACTTAATTTTCCTCAAAGAATTTCTGACAACCACGCAATACGTTTCGTACCTCACTCAACAACTCGCGTGACTCCTGAATCAGGTTGAGATAGACAAATGCCACTTTCAGACCTTCGTCATACTCCTCCTGCAAACGCTCGGTCTGCACTTTACGCAAATCGGACAGACGCTTTTTGAGCATTTTTGCATCTTGCGATACACGTTCAGCATTGCTGAAATCGCCTTTGTGTATCATCTTGCCAATATCCTCAAATACGGAGGTCAACTCACGACAATAGGGAGAGAATTCATCAATGTATTCTTTCGAGAGGGGAGTAAAGTTGTTGTCGGTGTGCTCCTTCATCGGGTCGCAAATACGATTGAGGGTATTGAGAATCTGCTGACAACTGTTGCTCGAAAGGTGATACCAGGTGTTTTTCTCGTAAGCAAGACCTTTATTGATGCGCTGAATACCTTTGGTCTCCATGCGTCGCATCTGTTTCATTTGCGCCTTCTCCTGAATAATCTTTATGAGTGAAAGACGCAGTATCTTCAAGTTCTCGTTGGAGAACGCCTCAAACATTCTTTTGTAGGTGTCGGCTGCAAAAACAATGGTATGGTTGAGCGTGTCGGCAGTGTGGAGTTTAAGGTTATCCCAAACCTCATTCTGGTCAGTAGAGCTGAGAATGAGCTCTAACTGCTCGTCAGCCTCGGTTTTTTGCTGTTTTTTCTTGTAGTTGATGTGGCTGCGGATAAGGATGAATGCAGCAACGAAAATCATTGCAATCATTGCCACCATGCCACCGTAGTACATTATTGCAACAATCAGGGCACTTACGAGGAATGCCACACCGGCTGTGATGAACCAACCACCGATTACAGAGATAACTCCGGTTACTCTGTAAACTGCACTTTCACGTCCCCATGCGCGGTCGGCCAACGATGTTCCCATACCTACCATGAAAGTTACATAGGTGGTTGAGAGGGGGAGTTTCAGTGAAGTACCCAGAGCAATCAACAAACCGGCAACCACAAGGTTTACAGATGCTCTCACAAGGTCAAATGCGGCTCCGCTATCCTCTCTGTCGGCTTCGGCGGGCTTTACGAAACGATTGTTTGCCCAGGTTTTAACTCCGTCGGGGATTATCTTCAATGTGTTTTCTGCCATAGTTGACGACACTCGCACGATGCTGCGTGCCACCGATGATGTGCCGAACATCTCGTTGCCTGCATCTTGACGCGAAAGGTCAATAGAGGTTTGCAATACTCTGTGGGCTTTCTTGCTGGTCATGAGAGAAACAACCATTACGGCTCCTGCAATCAACAGATATATTGTTGATGATGTGGCAGGCTCGTTGAGAGAGCCCATAAGGAACTCGTTGGGGGCAAGACCGGCACCATTGGTTATGAAATCCTTGTAGGAGTCGGCTCCTGCAAGAGTCACACCAATGAAGTTCACAAGGTCGTTACCAGCGAATGCCATTGCCAACGCGAATGTTCCCATCAATACCACCACCTTGAATACGTTCACCTTGCACCAGTGCAGAATCTGCATCAAAACCGTAAAGAATATGAATGATGCCAAAACAATCATACCTACATTCTGATCCATCCAGGCCGAAACTTCCTCTGTCATAAAGGCGGCCTCCTTCATACCTTTTATAAGCATGAAATAGAGAATGCTGGTTGCGGCGATACCTCCAAAGATACCAATCTTTCCGCCCAATTTTTTCTTGTAGTTGAAGGTGAATATCAGACGAGAAAGCCATTGAATTATACTACCCACCACGAATGCAATGGCTACCGACAAGAAGATACCTATGATTACGGTAAGAGCTTTTTCGGTGTTGAGCAACTGTGCCAAATCAAGAGAACTGTCATTACCCAATTTGATGAGGGCGATGATAAATGAAGCTCCCAACAACTCAAATACCATTGATACGGTAGTTGAAGTGGGCATTCCCAACGAATTGAATATGTCGAGAATAATAACATCACTTACTACAACGGCAAGGAAGATGCACATCAATTCATTGAAATAAAAATGTTCGGGATGGAACATGCCATGACGGGCAATTTCCATCATACCGTTGCTTGTTGCCGCACCGAGAAAAATTCCGATGGCTGCAATGACAAGAATCTTTTTGATAGAGGCTGCTTTTGAGCCCACAGCCGAACTAAGAAAGTTTACCGCATCGTTGCTGACGCCGACCACAAGGTCCACAATGGCGAGTACGAAGAGGAAAACTACAATGAAAAAATAAGCTGAATTCATGAAAATTTAGTTTATATGTGTTTATTTGATAGTTTCTTTTTAATACATTCTTTTTAAAAAGTAAAAATATATATATTTTGGAGGTAAAGGTAGTGAATTTTATGGTAAAAAAAATGACAAAAAGTACGCTGTATATGAATAAATCATTATATTTGTAATGATTGCTACGAATGATTGTAGTAATGCGAGAAGATTAACACTAAAATTATATTTTAAAATTATGAAAAAATTTAGATGTACCGTATGCGGTTATATTCATGAGGGTGATGCAGCTCCCGAGAAATGTCCGCAGTGTAAAGTTCCGGCAGAGAAATTTGTAGAGGTTGTAGAGTCAGAGTCTGTGACTTTTGTAGACGAGCATGTTATTGGCGTTGCCAAAGGCGTAGATAAAGAGATTTGGGACGGTCTTCAAGCTCATTTCATGGGTGAGTGTACCGAGGTTGGTATGTATCTTGCCATGAGCCGTCAGGCTGACCGCGAGGGTTATCCCGGGGTTGCAGAGGCTTTCAAACGTTATGCATGGGAAGAGGCAGAGCATGCTGCCAAATTTGCCGAGTTGATTGGCGAGGTTGTATGGGATACCAAGACCAATGTTTATAAACGTATGATGGCAGAGTCGGGTGCGTGTGAGGACAAGAAACGCATTGCAACTTTGGCAAAGCAGCAGAATCTTGATGCTATCCACGATACTGTTCACGAGATGGCCAAAGATGAGGCTCGTCACGGAAAAGGTTTCGAGGGTCTTTACAATCGCTATTTCAAATAGTAGGTTGAACTTGTAGATAAAAAAAGGTCCGACCACCGTTTCGTGGTCGGACCTTTTTTTGTGCTTATTTCGATGTTCCTATATTTGAGAAATTGGATACATCTTTCAGGTCTATGTCGCCGAGAATGGATATCAGCACCATGTCGTCTTCGGATGTCACCTGCATGAGGAACTCGTTTGATGAGTTGTTCTTTTTCAGTATGGCATATATCCTGACCTCGTTGCCTTCGTTGTTTATGGCGGTCATCAGTTGATAGCCTCCCTGACGAATCATTTCGTCGGCTTCTTCACGTTTTTCGGAGTCGTAAGATTCACAAATTATCAGTGTAAGCCGTTCGGTGCGCTTAAACACGTCAGCGCTTTCTGCGTTCTCGCCCTGCATGAGTGACAACATCTGTCCGGGAATCTCAATGGTGGTGAAACCGCTTTTACCATTGTGGCGATTAAGATATTTTTTGAAACTGTCGCTTTGGGCATTTGCCATTACGGGCAGTAGAATCAAAAGGGTCAATATAAATCGTTTCATAATAGTCGCTTGTTAAAAGTTTCCTTACCAGTTGAATCCTATTCCCACCGAACAAGGTAATGCTTCGGGACCTTTGTCGGTTTTGAAGAGAGGGGTGCGGCTCATCTCGCCGTATATGTAGAAACCGTCCGAGAATGCAGCTCTTGCATAGAATCCATATCGCAATGAGTTGAGGTTGTTGAGTTTGGCTTTCTCTTTCGGGAATTTTATTTTGGTGTGCGAGTTGATGAGTGTTTCGCCATAGATACCACCCGTCAGTCTCATGTCTCCCAAACGCAGTGTCAACATTACTGGTACTCTCAGTGCGGCAGTGGTGAGTTTTGTCTTTTTGTATTGCTGGTTGAGAGCATAGGGATGAATGACACCAGCTGCATTGGCCGAGAGGCCTATGTTTTTCGAAAAAGTGTAGTTGTCGCAAGTGAGTATAATACCCGATGTGAATCCTATTGTGCCTCGTTTGTCGAACCATGTTCCTGTGGCGAGAAGCGGAAAACTCATGTGAATCGACTTCTTGTGGTCGAGATCAAGAAATCCGTTCTCTGCATCAGTGTAGGCGGTATAGTCCACCTGATCCAACATGCTGAAACCAAGTTCATATCCTACTCCGGGGCGGAATGTCCTCTTCTTGCCGTTAACCGTGCCGTTGATTATTATGCTGTTGTCCGAGTCGTCAATGTCGTCCATCTCGTTCATCTTTTTGTTGAAATCATCCCATTTTTCGCCCTCGGCATAAGATTCGGCTTTGTTGTCGGGGCCGAAGGTGAACTCAAAACCCGCAATGCTTATTGAGAAGTCGTTGCCGTTGTTGGAGGTGATGTTCATCACTTCGCTGTCCTTGTCGGAAAGAGAAATCTTAGAGTCTTCGGTATCTATTTTATATTGCGCCGCAGCGTTCTGTGATACAATAATGGCTATTGTTGTCGCTATGAATAAGATTGCTTTTTTCATGTTTTTTTATTTCAGATTAAGTATGGTTAGAACGTTCTCTAATTCTTCGTTTTGCATTATGGGGTAATGATCCGTTTTGGTCATTTCTAAACTTGCGCTGATTAACGAGAGTGCGGTTTCGAGTTGTTCGTTGGCAATCTCGGGATCGCTTATACCGATTCCATTTACCTGGCAGTAATACTCCTCTTGTGAGAAATTGTTTTGTGTTGTCAGGCTGACGGTTACTGCTATGGCCACCGCTGCCGCTATTACAGCCGCATGCAACCAGCCGAACACACCTTTGACACGAACAGGCTTCTCTTCCGGAATGGATACTCGATTTTCAGTCGTCTTCTGCGCAGCGGAATTGAAATAGTCGAACATGCAGCTCTCCACTTCAAGCGAGAACTCCTCGTCACCTTCATCAAGCATAGCGCACACTTCGGCATCGGAGAGTAATCGCTTCAGCTCCGCCTCTTCTGCAAGAGTGGTCTCGCCGTTTTCCCAACGTTCGAGCAGTTGCTCTATTTCTCTCTTATTGTACTCCATAGTTCATTATGTTTGTCAATTCCGTTTTCAATTGTTTTCTCGCCCTCGATAATAGAACTCTTGCCGCATCCTCTCTTATTTCCATTATCTCGGCCACTTTGTCCATTTCGTAACCCTCTATATCGCGCAGGTGTATTATGGTTTGTTGTCGTTCCGGCAACCGCTTTATTGCCATTTGCACCGTCTGTCGGGTATCGAATCTTTCATTTGCGGCCTCCTGAACGTCTTGTCCCGATTTGTAGTCGGCCAGTCGTTCGGTGTGGATTCGCCGCAACTTTATTTTGTCCAGACAAAGATTTCTTACCGACCGCATTATCATTCCCTCCACATTGGAATATCGGTCCAATTCATCGCGCCGAGCCCATAGTTTTTCGTATGTTTCTTGTGTTATGTCGTCGGCTTCTTGTCGGTCATGGGTGAAACTGAGCGCAAAACGAAACACCTTTTGCTGTAAAGGTAATATGTCATTTATGAATGATTCTCTGTTCATTTTGCGTTATGGGTTTCTTCCGTTTTATATGTATAACGAATAATGCGACCTAAATGTAACACAATGTTGTTGATTTTTTTTGATAAAGTGTGTGTTTTTGGTCAGAAAAGATATAAACTACGGCATTTGGATTGAAACAATATGAATTTAAGAAAAAATATGTAAATTTGTAAAATTTTATATTGGTAGTAATACCATAATTTAAAAAGATATAAAGTATGAGCAAAATCAAACAATATGCTCTTGATACAATAAAGGCAGAGGCGGAGGCGGTTGAGAATCTGTTGAATCTGGTTACCGATGATTTTGAAGGAGCCGTAAAAGAGATTCTTGCGTGCAAGGGTAAAGTTGTGGTTACCGGTGTCGGAAAATCTGGTATAATTGGTAAAAAGATTGCCGCAACGTTGGCAAGTACCGGAACGTTGGCAATGTTTGTTCATCCCGCCGAGGCTTATCATGGTGATTTGGGAATGATTGCGCCCGAGGATGTGGTGATCGCCATAGCCAATTCGGGACAGACGGATGAGATATTGCGTTTGATTCCTTTCTTTGAACGCAGAGGCAATGTTATAATTGCAATGACAGGAAATCCCGAGTCGCCTTTGGCACAGCATGCAAAATATATTATCAATATAGCAACCCGTCGAGAGGCTTGTCCGTTGAATCTGGCTCCTACCTCATCGACCACTACTACTCTTGTGATGGGAGATGCGTTGGCTACGGCATTGATGCAGGAGCGCAATTTCAAGTCAGAGGATTACGCTTTGTTCCATCCGGGAGGTTCGTTGGGTCGTCGTCTGCTCACTACGGTAGGAGATGTTATGCGCACGGATAATATCCCTTGCATTACTCGTCAGACAAGTCTGGGCGATGCTATTATGACGATAAGTCAGGCACGATTCGGTATTGCTCCCATTGTTGAGGATGGCAAGTTGATAGGCGTTATTACGGATGGCGATATTCGTCGTGCAATGACCAAGTATAAGGATAAATTCCTAACCACGCCTGCTGAGGCTATTATGACCACCACACCTAAAACCATTACGGCCGACAAGCGCATTGTGGAGGCGGAACGTATCATGCGAGTAAATAAGATTCACTCGTTGGTGGTTGTGGATTCCGAAAAGCAGGTTACGGGTATTGTGGAATACTTCAACGTATCTGTTTTGGTATAAAATCGTTTGACAGAAAAATAAAAACCCCCGACTCACACAGAGTCGGGGGTTTTGTTTGGTACATATCGATTAAAGACCTCGGTTGCGGAGCAGTGCATCGATTTTGGGTTCACGGCCACGGAAATTCTTATACATCACCATGCCGTCATCGATACCGCCCGGAGTGAGTACATATTTGCGGAATTTGTCGGCAACCTCCTGATTGAAGATGTCGCCGGTCTCTGCAAACGCCTCAAAACCATCGGCATCAAGCACCTCGGCCCACATGTAGCTGTAATAACCTGCCGTATAACCACCACCCATGGTGTGGCTGAAATTGGTCATGCGGTAGCGGGGCAGAATCTGTGAAGGAATACCACGTTCTGCAAGTTTCTCGGCCTCGAAATCCATAACGTTCAGGTTTTCGGGGATCTCGGTCAGTACGTGAAGATCCATGTCACTCAAAGATGCAGCAATGTACTCAACGGTAGCAAAGCCCTGACCGTATTTTGCACTCTCTACAATCTTGTTTACCAACTCCATGGGGATAATCTCTCCGGTCTGATAGTGTTTTGCATATACTGCCAAAACCTCGGGTTCAAATGCCCAATGCTCGTTGATCTGTGAAGGCAACTCTACAAAGTCGCGTTCAACACCGCCGGCACCGTTATACTGTACGTCGCGCATAAAGCTGTGCAATGCGTGACCGAACTCGTGGAACATGGTCTCCACATTGTCAATGCTCTGCAAGGCGGGCATGTCGGCTGTGGGAGCAGTCATGTTGCAGCAGTTTACAACGATGGGGATAACTCGCTTGCCATCCTTGTAGCTTTGGCCACGGAAACTGGTACACCAAGCACCTGCACGTTTGCCGTCGCGAGGATAGTAGTCGCCGTAGAAAATAGCCAACGTAGTGCCGTCCTTGTCAAGCACCTCGTATGCTTTTGCTGTGGGCTCATAAGAGGGAACCTGATCGGTAATCTCTTTGAAAGAGAGACCATAGAGTTTGTTTGCTACGTGGAAGATACCCTGCATGACGTTGTTGATCTCCATGTAGGAACGAATCTCCTGCTCATCAACAGCAAATTTTGCCTGTTTTGCTTTGTCAAGGTAGTACATGTAGTCCCAACCTGCGGGCTCGAACGAGTGACCCTCTTTGCGAATCTCGGCACGGATGTCATCCAACTCCTCCTGTGCTTTCTTTACAGCGGGGCCCCAAACCTGATCCAAAAGGTCGTAAACGGCCTCGGGAGTTTTGGCCATACGCTGTTCGAGAGCCATCTGTGCATAGTTCTCATAACCCATCAACTGAGCTTTTTTCAGACGCAACTCAACCAATTTTGCAGAGATTGCTTTGTTGTCATACTCGTTGTCGCGATTACCACGATTGTAGTATGCGTGATAAACTTTCTCGCGCAACTCGCGGTTAGAGCAATATTGGAGTACGGGATTGCAGCTGGGGCGTTGCATGTTGAACATCCATTTGCCCGGCTGACCATTTTCCTCGGCCATCTTAGCGGCTGCATCTATGTTTGCCTGGGGCAGACCGGCCATGTCTTCGAGTTTGTCAACAACAACAAACGAGTTGTTGGTTTCATACAACAGGTTCTGTGAGAAGGTCAATTGCAACATCGAGATCTCCATGTTCAACTCGCGCAACTGTTCTTTCTGCTCGTCGTTGAGTTCTGCTCCACTATTGACAAAACTCTTGTAGATGTTCTCCAAAACGGTTTTCTCCTCGGCAGTCAAATCCAACTGGTCTTTGGTGTCGTAAACCGCTTTTACGCGGGCGAAGAGTTCGGGGTTGAGGTTGATGTCATCGTTGTGAGTTGAGAATAGGGGCGACATCTCTTTCTCCAAAGCGCGTGTTTCGTCGGTAGAGTTACTGCTCGAAATGGGGCTGAACGTTCCGCGAACTTTGCTCAACAATTTACCACTCTGATCAAGTGCCACGATGGTGTTCTCAAATGTGGGCGCCTCGGGATTGTTGATGATTGCCTCAATCTCGGCCTTTTCCTCTTCCATTCCTTTGAGCATACCTTCACGATAATCATCAATGGTGATCTCGTCAAACGGTGCAATGCCGAACGGAGCTGTGAATTCGTTAAATAGCGGATTGTCGGCTTTCTTGCCACAACCGCATGCAGCAATAGCCATTGCTGCTACAAAAATCTGTTTTCCTATCTTCATGTTTAATTAAATTTGGTCTTGGGCGCAAAGATACAAATAATATTTTTGTTGCCTTCCATAACCATATCGTTATTATATATGTAGGGTGGCAAAAAGAGGATTTTTGTAGATTTGATAAAAATGGGCTATATTTACCAACAAAACAACCTTTAAGTAAATTTGAAAAACAATTAGATATGAAGAGACTTTTACTTTTATTTTTATGTTCGGTGTGCTGTTTCAATGCAGTTAGAGCCGATGAGGGTATGTGGTTGCCCTCTTTGATTGGAGATAAAATCAGTGATATGCAGGCCAAGGGCTTCCGTTTGACCGCCGATGATATCTACAATATCAATCAGGCCTCTATGAAGGATGCCATTGTGCGCTTTGGTGGCGGATGTACGGGCGAGATTGTTTCGGCTGACGGTCTGTTGTTGACCAACCATCACTGTGGATATGGCCAGATTCAGGCCCATAGTTCTTTGGAACACGACTATCTGACCAATGGTTTCTGGGCTCTTTCGCGTGAGGAGGAGTTGCCCAATCCGGGACTTACCGTTTCGTTCTTGGTGCGCATGGAGGATGTGACCGACCGTATTGAGAAAGGCGAGAAAGAAGAAAAAATCATTAAGAAAGCGACCGAGGGAGGCAAGTATTCGGCCTCGATAGAGTCGCTTTATTATGGAAATCAGTATTTCTTGTTTGTGTATGAAGTCTTTCGTGACGTGCGTCTTGTGGCGGCACCGCCTTCATCGATTGGTAAATTTGGTGGTGATACCGACAACTGGATGTGGCCTCGTCATACGGGCGATTTCTCGATCTTTCGTGTTTATGCCGATAAGAACAATCGTCCCGCCGATTACTCGGAGGACAATGTTCCTTACCACCCCAAACACTTCTTCAAGATTTCAACCAAAGGGGTAGAGCAGGGGGATTTTACGATGATTTACGGTTTCCCCGGTACAACTCGCCGTTATGTGACTTCCGATTTTGTGGATTATACTCTTAATCATTCCAATCCGCTGAAAATAAAATTGCGCACCATGCGTCTTAATACCATCAAGGCGGCACAAGAGGCTGATCCGCAGGTGCGTATCATGTATGCCTCGAAACAGGCGAGCATAGCCAATGCGTGGAAAAAATGGCAGGGAGAGAGTCTTGGCTTGGAACGTCTTGGCACGATAGAGAAAAAGAAAGCCTATGAGGCGCGTTTTCAGGAGTGGGCCAATAGCGGAAAGGCTGAATATAAGGATGTTTTGCCGCAACTCCATGCCGCTTATGCCGAGTTGTTGCCTTATGCTATTGCACGAGATCTGTATGTTGAGGCTTTCTCGGTTGTGGAGTTGATAACTGCCGCAACAGGTGCGCAACGTGATAACTGGAATAGCGAGCTTTTCTATAAAAACTACTCTGCTGAAATTGACAGCAAAATCGCAAAACAGGTGTGGGCTGAATATATGACCAATGCCGAGGATAGATTTATTCCTGCTTATTTCAAGGAGCAGGTGGCACAGCATGGAGGAATGGATGCGTTTGTTGATGATTTGTTTGGCAAATCGGATCTCGTTTCTCGTGAAAAATATGAGAGTGCCAAGGCGGCAGGTAAAGATCTGAGTCAGGATCCGGCTTATTTGTTGGGTTCGGCCTTTACGGAGATTTTGCGTGGCGAGATACAGGAACGCTACTTGGCTCTGAATAACCAGATAACGGATCTGTATCATGTCTATATGCAGGGTCAGATGGCATTTGAGCCCGACCGTATATTCTTCCCCGATGCCAACTCTACACTGCGAGTGGCTTATGGCAAGGTGCAGGGATACGAGGGTGATGATGCTATAACATATCGTCATTTCACCACTTTGGAGGGTGTGATGGAGAAAGACAGCCCCGAGATTTATGACTATGATGTTCCCGAACGATTGAGAGAGATTTATCGTACGAAGGACTATGGCCGTTGGGCAATTAATATCGGTTCGGAAACCAAACCGCGTGTTACGGTGCCTGTTGCTTTCATTGCCACAAACCATACGACTGGTGGTAACTCGGGTAGCCCCGTGTTGAATGGAAACGGAGAGTTGCTCGGTATCAATTTCGACCGTACGTGGGTCAGCACCATGAGTGACTTGGAGTTTGATGAAGAGTATTGCCGTAATATTGCGGTTGATATCAGATTCGTACTCTTTGTTATAGAGAAGATTGGTGGCGCAGAGTATCTGTTTGACGAGATGGTTTTTAGCGAGTAGAGGTGATATGAAGAAATTTTTGTCCATGTCGGTTTTTGCCGGCTTACTGATAGGAGTGGCCGGACTTGTGTACTTGCGTGTCGGAGGCCTTGCGGGAGCAGTGTTGTTTGCATTCGGATTGCTGTGTGTGGTGATGTGCGGGGCGCAACTTTATACGGGCAAATCGGGTTTTCTGCCCTATAAACAGATACCTCGCCTGTTGTTGATGTTGGCGGGCAATGCGGTAGGTTGCCTTTTGGCAGCTTGTATTGCATATTATTGCGGTAGCGATGCTTTGCATGCCAATCTTGATACGATTCTTGCGGCACGTCTGAATGCCTCGTGGCACGGCCTGATTGTGACTTCGGCCGGAACGGGTATGATTATGACATTGGCGGTATATGGAGCCCGCAGAAAACACTATTGGCCTTTGTTGTTCGGAGTGCCGGTATTTATCATGTGTGGACTGCCGCACTGCGTTGCCGATGCTTTTTATTATGCTGCTGCGTTGTTGTTCGGGAAATTCTCGGTGGCAATGTTGTGGGCTTGGTTGTGGGCAATAGTCGGCAATTATATAGGATGTAATATCCCGCGTTGGCTCATGGCCGATGAGTTTGAGGGATAGAGAATAACTTCACCAACAAAAAACAGACTTGCTCGAAATGATGCAAGTCTGTTTTTTTATTGTCTTTTTTTCTTGTTATTGTGCCTGCCATTGAGCATAAAGTGTTACTGGCTCGCTTATGTTCATCAACTGGCCGTCAACATAAGTGAAGCCCATGCCGTCAGGACGCGTGTTCCAGCCCACAAAATTATACAAATCACGTTGAGGGGTGGGAGCAACCAGGAAACTGTTTGTTGCAGAAACAATCTTCTGTTGAGCTGTGGTGGCACCTTCTACCTTGGCGGTCGGGTCGCTGGTGTTTACATCAAACGTGACTACAACATGGGTTACATCGCCCTCTTTAAGAAGAACGGTTCCTCCTTCATTGGTGACATCGCTGTTGGGGAGATAATTGGTTATCCTGTTGCCCATGATTCGGCCGCCATTTATGGTGATCATCGCCTTTTTGCCTATGGCATACAGACCTCCACCGAACAAAACAGCCTTGTTGCTCGATATGTTGGGATCGATAATGTTGCTGCTTCCATCAGGACCGATGTTTACTATGGCCGAAGGAGCATCGTCACTCGATGACATCTCTACGCATATTCCGCCACCATTCTTACTGCATGTGTTATTGCTTATGGTTCCCGCAATGATGTCTACCAAAACATCGCTTGACGGAGAGGTGATATAGATGCCACCGCCGCTTCCGTAGCTTAAATTATTGCTCAATGCCGAGTTGTAGACAACCTGTGCATTACCCGACATCTCGAAGTTTCCCTCGGCAATATGTATTCCGCCTCCATTTCCGTTTTGTGCAAGGTTATCTTGTATGGTGCCGCCGGATAGTGTTACGTTACCGCCTTCGAGATGAACAGCTCCACCATGGCTTATTGCCGTACAATCTTCAATCGTTCCTCCTGACATCAGGAACTCTGGTGTTTTAACTGCACTCTCGTCTTTCTTGATATAAACGGCACCTCCAACTTCGGCAAAACAATTACGTATCTTGCCCGCTGTCATTGTGAACGTACCGTCTTCCATATAAACGGCTCCTCCATACGGAATCACATGATAGAACTCATTGTTTCTCACGTCGCTGTTGCTGATGGTGCCTCCTGTCATTGTAAAGGTGGTCTTTTTATTTGCGTCTGCACCTCCTGCCATGACAAATTGAGCCGAGATGTCACCTCCCGATATATCAATCTCTGCGTGACCTATTTTGCCGGCGGGATTATTGGTTTTTCCTCCACCGATTGAGCCGGTACGAATTGTGGGATTGTCTTTAATGATAATCTTTGCAGAGCCGCCATAGGCCGGTATCTTGCTATTAGAGACAGATACCTGTCCAACACCACCCGTTCCACCACCAATACCAGAACCGGCAGGGTAGAGTTCGTTCTTATATTTATCGATTGCAGAGATACTTTTAGCAATAACATAACTGTTGCCGGAGATTGTAACAGTGGCACTTCCGCCTTCAAGTGTTTTGCTACTACCACCGCCTATTGCTGTGCCGAGAGCTGTTTGGGCATATACGTAACCACCCGAGATCTCAATTGTGCCGCTACCGCCACCGGCTTGCCATGAGCCTGCGCTGCCTATTGCCGCACTCGGAATTTCACATTCATTGGCGTGATTGTAAGCAAATACAGAGCCGCCTTTAATCTTAACATATCCGATTCCTCCTCTTGACATGAATCCGATCCCACCTCCAATAGCCGTTCCGGTGGTTGTGGCAACAGCGGTTACCGAACCTCCCTCAATGTCAACATAACCTCTGTCGTTTCCTCCACCTCCGATGGCGGTGCAGTTTTCTGCCTGGGTTGTGCCGGCAAAGATGGTTCCACTCTTTATGGTTATACCTATTGAATTTCCATGGCTGCCATCATCACCACCTATTGCAGAACACCAATAATTTGAGAAATAACCGGTTACATTGTCGGCATTATACTCGGCACTGGAACTTTGATTCGATTTTCCTTTATAAAAGTCCACACATGCCACAGTGACGGAGCCGGAACCTTGCAGAATCAACTTGTTGTTCATCAACAGATCTCCTTTACTATTCTTGCCACTGTAATAGTGGATGTTGCCGAATCGATTGTCACCAATCATGTTTACTGTCAGAGAACTGTAATCTGTTTTCGGAGTAAACGTAAGACCTCCACTTGTACGTATTGAACCATGTAATTGATAACGTGAGTAGATGTTGTCAATTGTGATTTCGCAATTAAACTTGTTTGTGGCATCTCCGCTGACATTTATATAGTTACCCGTACTACTACGACCTACTTTTCTTACGGCGCCATTGGCGTTGTTTACTTGTTGGGGTGAATCGCTTTTTTCGGCATTGATGTTCGCGGCAGTGTCCCATGCTTCTATAATTGCTTCAACATTGCTGTTGTTGGATATGTACTCACTCCAAAATTCTCCGTTGATAGTCACCGGATCATAATATGGCAGACGACACACATCGGTCAATGATGTCGCATAGCCGGTGCTGGCCTTGTTGCTGTCAGTTGACTGATATATGTAGTAATGATAATTGGGATTTTCATCAGCATTCCAACTTTTCGACAAGGTCGTAGCTTCTCCATTTACGAAAACGGCACCTGCATATGAAGTAGGGGTGATGGTTACATTGCCTGCATTAAGGT
>JAGBHS010000113.1 GCA_017935385.1 Tidjanibacter sp. | reverse complement strand
TTTTATTGAGATCCAGTGGCTGATGATTCAAGAACGGGAGGTTTGTTTTAAATAAATAAAAAACGTCATTCCAATGCGGAATGACGTTTTTCTGTTATAATAAAATATTACACTATCTGTTGTAATATTTTGCTTTTTCTTTGCTCAACCTTTCGGTCGGGCAATTTGATGGCTCTTATTCGAGTGTTTGGCGTGAAACAACCTCTACACCTTGTGCGGTTTTGGTAATGAGTCCTTGCAGAACCTTGCCGGGACCCAACTCTTCAAATTTGTCGGCTCCGTCGGCAACCATATTCTGCACAATCTGTGTCCAGCGTACCGGAGAGGTTAACTGTGCAATCAGATTGGCTTTTATCTCTTGTGCGTCGGTGTGCGGTTTTGCGTCCACATTCTGATAGACGGGGCAAGAGGGAGTTTTGAACGGAGTGCTTGCGATTGCGTTTTCGAGCTCGGCTCTTGCCGGCTCCATCAAAGGAGAGTGGAACGCACCGCTTACATTGAGTTTCAAGGCTCGTTTGGCACCTGCGGCTTTTAACTTTTCGCATGCTTTTTCTATGCTGTCATCGGCACCTGATATAACCACCTGCCCCGGGCAGTTGTAGTTTGCTGCAATGACAATACCCTCTGTTTCTGCGCATACATTCTCGATTACCTCGTTGCTTAAACCTATGATTGCAGCCATTGATGAGGGGTTTGTTTCGCATGCCTTCTGCATGGCTTGTGCTCTTATGGATACCAAACGTAATCCGTCTTCGAAGTCGAGTGCGCCTGCTGCTGTGAGTGCGCTGAATTCGCCGAGAGAGTGGCCGGCCACCATGTCGGGTTTGAACTCATCGCCAAGACATTTGGCAAGTATTACTGAATGAAGGAATATGGCCGGTTGAGTTACTTTTGTTTGTTTCAGCTCTTCATCGGTTCCGCCAAACATTATTTCTGTGATGTTGAAACCTAAGATTTCGTTGGCTTTGTCGAAAAGTTCTTTTGCTACCGGAGATGCTTCATACAACTCTTTTCCCATACCACTAAACTGGGCACCTTGTCCCGGAAATACATATGCTTTCATAACTAAAAAATGTTTATGTTACGGCGGCAAATATAGTGATTTTCTTTCAACTCTCAATCAGTTTGTTTGTCGAGGTCGTGGGATTGGAGAGAGAGAGGCATTTTTGAAAAATTGTTAATAACTTCCTTTGATAAAATTGATTTTTTAAGGATTTAATTCTTATTATTGCAAATTCAGAATAATATGCTCCGGATAGAACATAAATTGTGAGTCATTGACTGATTATGGCAGTTGGAAGATATAATTTTGCAAAGAAAAGTTAATAATGATAAAATAGAGATATTTATGATAAGTGTTTTAGGAACAATATTTTATGCATTGATATCATTTGTTGTTATTGTGTTGTTTATCATAATAGGTGTGGTGGTTTTTGTGGTTACGGTACCATTTGACAAAAACAGATATGTGATGCACGTTTTTTCTTATGTGTTTTCATATTGTTTCATGAAGATTTGTCCTTTGTGGAGTTTTGACATAGAGGGCCGTGAGAACATGGATAAAGATAAACCGTATGTGGTTACATGTAACCACCAGTCGATGTTGGATATTACTCTTTTGTATGTGGCCATAGGCTGTAAGTGGGGAAAGTTTGTCTCCAAGAAAGAAGTGTATAGAATTCCGTTTTTTGGCTGGGTGCTGTGGGCACGAAACGATATAGCGATAGATCGAGGTGCATCGGGAGCTTATACAAAGGTTCTGTCGAGAGGTAAAGCGTGTTTGAAGAGAGGAATATCGATATTTATATTTCCGGAGGGAACTCGCAGTAAGGACGGAGAGATACATAGATTTAAGGAGAGTGCTTTTTCGCTGGCCAAACAGGCCGATGTCGAGATTCTGCCTTGCGTGATGAATGGTCCGCACGATATATTCAAGGGAATGTTGCTAAGGAGGACCAAATTGCAGGTTAGGATATTGCCTCCAATTCCGTTGAATGAAGTGCGCGAATTGACCTCGAAAGAGTTATTGCAGAAGGTGCAGACAATCAGCGAGGACAAACTTAGAGAGATGAGAAACGAAAAATAAATTATATACTAAATGGCTGTTGCAAATTATACAGATAAAGATATCACCACGTTAAGTACCAGGGAGCAGATGCGTCTGCGTCCCGGTATGTGGATAGGAAAGTTGGGTGATGGAACGCAACCCGATGACGGAATCTATACGCTTATCAAAGAGGTGGTGGATAACTCGGTGGATGAGTTTATCATGGGTGCCGGCTCGGTGATAGAGGTTAGTATAGAGAACAAGGTTGTGAGGGTGCGTGATTATGGCCGAGGTATTCCGTTGAATAAATTGTCGGATGCGGTTTCGAAAATCAATACCAGCGGAAAGTATGGCAGTGAGGCGTTTAAGAAAACCGTGGGACTGAACGGTGTCGGCGTTAAGGCGGTGAATATGTTGTCGAGCAGTTTCAAGGCACGCAGTGTCAGAGACGGAGAGGCTCGTGAAGTGAGCTATGCCGCAGGTGTTGAACAGTCGGATAATTGGGAACAGGACGTTAAGGATAAGACCGGCACGGAGATAACGTATGTCGTGGATGAGGCGGTGTTTGGCGTGTATGACTACAATATGGAATATGTAGAACAGCGTCTTAAAAACTATACATATCTCAATGCGGGTCTGACGATTGTCTTGAACGGAAATAAAATATCGTCCAAGAACGGTCTGCTCGATTTGTTGAACGAGAACCTGAATGAAGATCCGTTGTATCCGCCCATTCATTTGAAGGGGACCGATATTGAGGTGGCGATTACGCACGGAACGGGTTATGGAGAGAACTATTTCTCGTTTGTGAACAGCCAGCATACCACACAGGGCGGAACTCATCAGGCGGCATTCAGAGAGGGTATAGCCAAGACCATGAAGGAGTTTTTCAAGAAGGATTATGATCCTTCGGACGTGAGGACTTCGATAGTTGCGGCAATCAGTGTGAGTGTTGAGGAGCCCGAATTCGAGAGTCAGACAAAGATTAAATTGAGCTCGAAGAATATGAGCCCGAAGGGAGATGTTACGGTGCGTCAGTTTATTGTGGATTTCTTGAAGCAGGAGTTGGATAATTATCTCCATAAGAATCCGGAGACCGCTAAGATATTGAATAAAAAGATTGCGGATAACGAACGTGACAGAAAGGCTATTTCGGGTATACAGAAGAAGGCACGAGAGACTGCCAAGAAGGTGAGCCTGAACAATAGGAAATTGCGTGATTGCAAGGTGCATCTGACTGACGTGAAAAATCCGAGGAAAGAGGATACTATGATTTTTATTACGGAGGGTAACTCGGCGAGTGGATCTATTACCACAAGTCGTGATGTGGCTACGCAGGCGGTGTTCTCTCTGCGAGGTAAACCTCTAAACTCGTTCGGACTGACCAAAAAGATTGTTTATGAGAACGAGGAGTTCAATCTGTTGCAGGCGGCGCTGAATATTGAGGAGGATATTGAGAATCTGCGCTACAACAAGATTGTGATTGCTACCGATGCCGATGTGGACGGTATGCATATAAGGTTGCTTATCATGACGTTCTTTATACAGTTCTTCCCGGAGGTTATTCGTCAGAATCATCTGTTTGTGTTGCAGACGCCTCTGTTCCGTGTGAGAAACAAGAAGGAAACAATATATTGTTACAATGAAACGGAGAAACAGAAGGCTCTGAAAAAACTTGGCGCAAATGCCGAGATAACCCGTTTCAAAGGTTTGGGAGAGATTAAACCCACTGAGTTCAAGGAGTTTATAGGAGAGAATATTCGTCTTGAACCGGTCCATTTGACCAAGAATGATCCTATACATGATATGTTGGAGTTCTATATGGGTAAGAATACGTCGGATCGTCAGTCGTTCATTGTGAATAATCTGCGCGTTGAGGCTGATTATGTGGATGATTTGATTTAATCGGGAGGATGAGAAATGAGTGAGAAAATAAAAGATACGGAGAATACGGAAATGGCGGAAACCGGGGTTGTGGAGACAACAAAGACGGGAGGCTCGAAGTTTGAGAAACTGATGGCCGAGCCGTTCTCAAAGGTGAAATTGACGGGTATGTACCAGAACTGGTTTCTGGACTATGCTTCGTATGTGATTTTGGAACGTGCCGTACCTCATTTGATCGATGGTTTCAAGCCGGTTCAGAGGCGTATCATGCACGCCATGCGCAAGATTGAGGACGGACGATACAATAAGGTTGCGGCCATTGTCGGCGATACGATGCACTTCCATCCGCATGGAGATGCTTCAATCGGAGATGCGTTGGTGCAGTTGGGTCAGAAAGACTTGTTGGTGGATTGTCAGGGTAACTGGGGTAATATCCTTACGGGTGACGATGCGGCGGCTCCGCGATACATTGAGGCTCGTTTGACGAAGTTTGCCTTGGAGGTGGTGTTCAATCCCAAGACGACGGAGTGGATGCTTTCGTATGACGGAAGAAACAAGGAGCCGGTTACGTTGCCGGTTAAGTTCCCGTTGTTATTGGCGCAAGGAGCAGAGGGTATTGCTGTCGGTTTGGCGTCGAAGATTCTGCCGCACAACTTCAATGAGCTGATAGACAGTTGTATTGCCTATTTGTCGGGCGAGGAGTTTGAACTGTATCCCGATTTCCCGACGGGAGGACTGATTGATTGCAGTAAATATAATGACGGTTTGAAAGGTGGCGTGGTTAGAGCCAGAGCCCGTATATCAAAGGTGGATAAAAAGACTCTAGCCATTACGGAGATTCCGTTCGGGACAACAAGTGAGTCGTTGAAGGAATCTATCGTGAAGGCTATTGAGAAAGGAAAAATCAAGGCCAAGAAGGTGGATGACAATACGGCCGACAAGGTGGAGATTGTTGTCCATGTGAGCAATGACGAGAGTACGGACAAGATGATAGATGCGCTTTATGCGTTTACCGATTGCGAGATGGCCATTTGGCCGAACTCTTGTGTCATCTATGAGGATAAACCTCATTTCCTCGGGGTGAAAGAGATTCTGCGTCGTAGTGCCAAACATACCCGTGAGTTGTTGGGTAAGGAGTTGCAAATCAGAATCAATGAGTTGGATGCAGATTGGCATAGATGCTCGTTGGAGAAAATCTTTATAGAGAATAAGATTTATCAGGTGATGGAGGGCTGTACGACTCGTGAACAGGCCTATGATGAGATTGACAAACGTTTGGAGCCGTTCAAGAAGTTGCTTAAAGAGGAGGTTACTCGTGAGGATGTGATAAAACTGACCGAATTGAAGTTCATCAGAATCACTCGATACGATTCGGAAAAAGCGGATAATGAGATAAAGGGCATAGAGGCAGAGTTGCTGAAAGTGAAGAACGATCTTGCCCATCTGACTGAATATACCATTGCTTACTATAAGAGTATTAAGGAGAGGTATGGAAAAGGGCGTGAACGCCGCAGTGAGTTGAAAACTTTTGATACCATTGAGGCGGCTACGGTGGCTGTTGTGAACTCCAAACTTTATGTGGATAGAGAGGGCGGCTTCTTCGGAATAGGAAATGCCATGAAACAACACGAGTTTGTGTGCGACTGTTCTGACATGGACGATGTGATTGTCTTCACCACGGACGGTAAGTATATTATAACCAAAGTGAGTGATAAAGCTTTCTTTGCTCCTAATATATATTATATCGGTGTATTCAAGAGGAATGACGAACGAACAATATATAATGTGCTTTATCGTGATGGCGATAAGGGCGCGGTGATGATGAAGAGATGTGCCATTAAGGGAATCACGCGCGACAAGGAGTATGATATAACGAAAGGTACACCGAAGAGCGCTATTCTGTATATGAGTGTGAATCCGAACGGAGAGGCCGAAGTATTGAAGATTATATTCAAGCAACGTACGAGAATGAAGAAGTCTATTGTTGATTTGGATTTCAGTAATTTGCTTATAAAGGGCCGCCAGTCGAACGGAAATCTTTTCTCTCGTTATGCCATCCATAAGATAGTGGTCAAGACGAAGGGTACATCGACTTTGGCTGGGCAGAATATTTGGTTTGACGAGGAGATTGTACGCCTTAATACGGCCGGAAGAGGTAGGCTGCTGGGCGAATTTGAAGGTGATGACAAGATAATAGTTGTAACCAAAGGCGGTAAATATTATATTACGGGTTATAATGTAGGGCATCATTTCCCGGAGGACTGGATGATTGTTGAGAAATACGATCCTGAAACTATATATAGTGTGGCGTATTGGGACGATACGCAGAAGTTCTATTATCTGAAACGTTTTGCTACGGAGAATACCGATAAGATGCAACCGTTTATAGATGAGGAGAATCCCAAGTCGAGAATGATCTGCATGAGTGGTCATCCTGCACCATTGTTGGAGGTGACATATAAAAACAAGAATGGCGAGGAAGTGACAGAGGAGATTGATGCAGAGTCGTTCATCGGTGTCAAGAGTCACAGGGCAAAAGGTAAACGTATATCGACTAATGAGATCGTGTCGTTGAGGTTTATTGAGCCTGAACTGCCCGAAGAACCGCAAGAGGATGGCATTGACGATGAGGCGGCAGAAATAAGTGAGCCGACAACAGCGGCGCAGGAAAACAAACCGCAGGAGATGAATGGTGCCGATCAGGAAGAGAGGAAATCTGAAAGCGGAGATGATTTTGAGTTTGAGATAGTTCTGCCGAAGGATGAAGATGAGCGTGATGACGGCTCGGTGCAGTTGGATTTGTTTCAGTAAAAATGGTTGAGTTATGACAGTTTATCTTGTCGGATTTATGGGGTGTGGCAAAAGTACGGTAGGACGTGCATTGGCCGAACGTATGCAATTCGATTTTATAGATCTGGATGTTGCCATTTCCGAAGAGATGGGGATGACGATAAATGAAATCTTTGCCCGTTTCGGAGAACCTAAATTCAGAGAGGTGGAAGGCCGGCTTTTGAAAGAGATAGACACTATGCAGGATATTGTTGTGGCGACGGGAGGCGGTGCACCTTGTTTTGGCGAGAATATGGCTGTGATGAATGGTCGCGGAACAACTGTCTATCTGCGCCTGACATGCGAGGGACTTTTCAGCAGACTGAAACGCGGTAAGGCCCGCCGACCTAAATTGGCTGCTTTGAGTGAGGATGAACTGGTGACTTATATTGCTGAACTGATGCAGGTGCGAGAACCGTTCTATTCTCAGGCGGCAATAACGGTGGATTGTGACGGGTTGATGCGTGACGATGTCGTGGAGTTGGTTGCAAAAAGCCTTGAAGATGTCAATATGGAATAGTAGGCCAACAAGAGCTAAAAATGATTAAATTTGTATCATTGAAATAAAAGATAGTTGATATGAATAATTCTCCCATCGGAATGTTGGACTCCGGAATCGGCGGACTGTCGGTTTGGAAGGAGGTGAAACGCCTGCTGCCAAATGAGTCTATTGTCTATTTCGGTGACGGAAAGAACTGTCCTTATGGCGGTCGTCCGGCGGATGAAATAAGGGGATTTGTGGTTGAGGCTGTTGAGAGATTGTTGGAACGAGGTGCAAAGCTTATAGTGTTGGCGTGCAATACGGCAACGGCTGCGGCGGTTGAATATTTGAGGGATAATTATGATATTCCTTTTGTAGGGATGGAGCCTGCGGTGAAACCTGCAGCTTTGACGAGTAAGAGTGGAGTGGTTGGCATATTGGCAACCAAGTGTTCGCTGGAAGGGGATTTGTTTCAGAAAACAGCAGCGAAATATTCCGATAAAGTGAATATCCTGACAGCCGTAGGAGAGTCGTTTGTGGAAATTGTTGAGAAATCGCAGGAAGAAACAGCGGAAGCCTTGGAGAAAGTTCGCATTGTAGTGGAACCATTGGTTGAGGCAGGGGTGGATAAAATCGTCCTGGGGTGTACCCATTATCCGTTCCTTGAAGCAAACATGCGAAAAGTGATAGGGGATAGGGATGTGGAGATCATAGATCCGGCACATGCGGTAGCGGAGAGGGTCAGATTTTTGCTGAATGAGAATGATATTGCTGCGGAGGAGAGTCATGTTGCTGACTATGAATTTATCTCTGCCGCAACGGAAGATTATGTGGAGAAACTTTTGAAAAAGAGTTCTGTTATAGGATAGTTTTTAAGTTGAAAGTTTATAGTTGTATGGCTCGAAAAAGCAGGAATAATAAAATAGATGAACCGAAAAAAAGGAAATCGGTTCAGGAGAATGATAATCAGATATCAACAGAAAGATGGGTATTCAGCTTTGTGTTGATGTTTGTGTCGTTGCTCGTATTGCTGTCCATAGTGTCGTATTATTTTACGTGGAGTGATGATCAACTCTACTTTCAGAACCTGAATACGGATAATGCGGTGGCTTTTGGTGATTTCCCATTTGCTAATTTGATGGGAGGTATAGGAGCCTGGCTCGGCTATAATCTTGTGACCCGTTTTGTGGGGGTGTTTGGAGTGTGTGTGCCTGTGGTGTTGCTGTTGTTGGCGTTCCGCATTATGAAATACCGTCCGTTGGCGTTAGAACGTTCATTGTGAATAACCATCATAGTGATGTTATTGGGTTCTTTGACGTTGGGCTATGCCTTCAAGAATAATTGGGGCGTTTTCGGAAGCGGACTTGGCGGTGTGTGTGGCTGGCAGGTGGCTGTGATAATAGAGCAGTATATCAACTATGGAGAGGCTCTGTTGCTGTTTATGGCGTGGGTGCTGTTTGCGGTATATCTCAACAGAAGAACTATTGTTGTGGTGAACTCGGTGGGAGATAAGGTGGCACAGACCGCAGCTGATGTGTTTGCGTTGCATAGAGATGAGAACGAGGACGTTGCAGATAATGAGAATCCCGAAGACGTATACCGAGAAAATACGGATAACGAATCTCAACAGAAAGTTGCTCGTGAGAGGGCGACGGTGGGTACTCGCTATTCGGCGTATGCTAATACTGAGCCGGAAATCGTGGTTCCGTTTGACAGTAGCGATGAAGAGGATGATTGGAGAAGGTCGCTTGAAGAGGAGAATTTGGAGTCCGATAAGAATTACGTGGATTTGGATGATGATTCGGAATCAAATCAAAATCAACAGAAAACTTATACGGGGCAGCGATATAGAAAGGCGGACTCTTTTGGGGATTTTCAGGTGGTTGGCTTTGAGGAACAGCAAGACGAACAGCATCAGAGTGAAAATAAACAGGGTGAAACGGGTGTCGTTGCAGAAACCATAGGTGCCGGAGGTGTGGTTGAGTCTGTTGTCGGCGAGGACGGAATGACGGTGATAAAGAGTGAGCATGTTGATGTGGAGGCCGATGAGGATGATATAGAGGTGAATTTGTATGATCCGACAAAGGAGTTGTCCAAATATCAGCGCCCACCGTTGCAGATTTTGGAGAACAGACATGACGATGTGGAATATTCCACTGAGGAGATTAATGAGAATAAGGAGCAGATTAAGAATACGCTTGACAATTTCGGAATTAAGATCAATCGAATCAAAGCAACGGTTGGCCCGACGGTTACTCTGTATGAGATAGAGCCTGCACAAGGAGTCAAGATTGCCCGTATAAAGAGCTTGGAGGATAATATTGCACTTGATTTGAAGGCATTGAGTATCCGTATCATCGCACCTATCCCGGGCAAAGGAACGGTCGGAATTGAGATCCCGAACAAGATGCGTCAAACGGTGTCGATGTATTCGGTGGTGAAATCGTTGAAGTTCCAGGAGTGTAAGTATGAATTACCTATCGTATTGGGTAAGACTATTCAGAATGAAACTTTCATTATAGATCTGGCCAAAATGCCGCATTTGCTTGTCGCCGGTGCTACGGGACAGGGAAAATCGGTGGGATTGAATGTGATAATCGCTTCACTGTTGTATAAGAAACATCCGGCTGAATTGAAGTTTGTCATGGTGGATCCCAAGAAAGTCGAGTTGTCGATGTACTCGAAATTGGAGAAATACTTTCTGGCTAAAATGGAGAGTGAGGATGAGGCTATTCTTACTGATACTCAGAAGGTGGTTTATACGCTTAATTCTCTCTGTGTGGAGATGGAGGCGCGTTATGAACTGTTGCGCAAGGCAGAGGTCAAGAAGATTACGGAGTATAACGATAAGTTCCTGCACCGCAGACTTAATCCCAAAAAGGGACACAGATTCCTGCCTTATGTGGTGGTTGTGATAGATGAGTTTGCCGATATGATCATGACGGCAGGCAAGGAGGTGGAGACACCGATTACACGTTTGGCTCAGTTGGCACGTGCGGTGGGTATACATCTGATTATTGCGACACAGCGTCCTGATGTGAAGGTTATTACGGGCCTTATTAAAGCCAACTTCCCGGCTCGCATAGCATTCCGTGTATCATCGATGGTGGACTCACGAACAATACTTGATCAGCCGGGTGCAAATCAGCTCGTCGGTCAGGGCGATATGCTGATGCTGATGAACGGAGATCTGACTCGTTTGCAGTGTGCATTCATTGATACACCCGAGATTGATCGCATCACTGCATTTATCAGTAAACAAAAGAGTTATACGTCGGCATATGCACTGCCTGATTATGCACCAGAAGGAAGTG
Source organism: Tidjanibacter sp. (assembly GCA_017935385.1). Classification (GTDB taxonomy): domain Bacteria; phylum Bacteroidota; class Bacteroidia; order Bacteroidales; family Rikenellaceae; genus Tidjanibacter. Next base: position 21,840 of record JAGBHS010000113.1, on the reverse strand, counting down.
GAACGGGTGGTTCGGGCGGAATAGAAATTGAGAAATTCGATCCGGAATTTAAGGAGGTGGCACGATTTGTTGTGGGTAATCAGATAGGCTCGACATCGGCCATACAGAGAAATTTCTCGTATGGATACAATAAGGCCGGCCGATTGATGGATCAGTTGGAGAAGGCCGGAATTGTCGGACGTCAGGAAGGTAGTAAACCACGCGAAATATTGGTTTACGATATGTCTGTCTTGGAGGATATTTTTGCCAATTTGGGACTTTAATTTTCGTTTGTCATGAAAAGATTGTTGGTGCTTTTGTTTTTGTCGGTGCCGGCATTGACCTTTGCGGATCAGCTGTCGGAACAGGTGTTGGGCAGAATGCGAGCCGCAATGACACAGAAAAAAGGGTATGAGGCAGAATTCTCTGTCACGGCCGAAGGTATGGAAAATGTTTTCGGGACATTGAAGGTCTTTGGCGATAGATACATGATAAAGGTCGGAGAACAAGAACAGTTTAGTGACGGTGAATTTAGTTATGGGGTTAATGGTCTGGATAAACAGGTCGTTATAGAGAATCTGCCCGAAGGTGGTGCCGATATCTTTACAACTCCTTCAAGGGCATTTGAGTTTGGGGCCGAATTGTTTGATATGACATATGAGGGAGTGTTTGATGCGAATGGGTATAGGTGTGAAAAAATCGTACTGAAACCTAAGGCGGATAGCTTTAATGGCATTAATCAAATATTTCTGTATGTGGATAGGCAGAAGAGTGTGCCGAGAGTGATTTCGTATGATTATAACGGAGCTGTTTTGGCGGTGAATATTGACGAGGTTGAGTTCTCGGACGAGTATGATGACGATGACTTCAAGTTCGACAGAGGGAAGTACTTCGGGTATGAGATAATGGATTTCAGATAAAATATGGTGTAATGGAGGATGTTGTCGCGATAACATCCTTCGTTTTTTTCTGTTTACTGGTCAAAATGAAAACAAACCACGATAAAGTTCTATTGAAATGAAATAATGTTTCGATAAATTTTGGTATATCCGTAAATTTTGAGTACTTTTACGCAGTTATACTAATGACAAATTTGGATAGATGTCAGAGGAGAAAATTATAAAAATTAATATTGAGGAAGAGATGAAAACGGCTTACATCGATTATTCGATGTCCGTTATCGTTTCGCGCGCCCTGCCCGACGTCAGGGATGGATTGAAGCCTGTTCACCGTCGTATCTTGTATGATATGAGCCATGAGCTGGGTTTGTATTCTAATAAGCCAACTAGAAAGAGTGCGAGAATCGTCGGTGATGTTTTGGGTAAATTCCACCCTCATGGAGATTTTTCGGTTTATGAGGCGATGGTTAGAATGGCTCAACCGTGGGCAATGAGATATCCTCTTGTTGATGGTCAGGGTAACTTTGGATCTATGGATGGTGATGGCGCTGCGGCAATGCGATATACAGAGGCTCGTATGCGCAAGATTACCGATGAGGTGATGGCCGACATAGAAAAAGATACGGTTGACTTTGTCAGCAACTTTGATGATAGTGAAAAGGAGCCGTTGGTGCTGCCGACAAAAGTGCCTTTGTTGCTGGTGAATGGTTCGTCGGGTATCGCTGTCGGTATGGCTACAAATATGGCACCTCATAATCTCGGAGAGGTTTGTGATGCTATTTGTGCTTATGTTGACAATAGGGATATAGAGGTTTCGGAATTGACTAAATATGTCAAGGGCCCCGATTTCCCGACTGGTGGTATTATCTATGGCTATGAGGGGGTTAGAGATGCTCTTGAAACCGGTCGTGGCCGTATCGTTATGCGAGCCAAGACCGAGATTGAATATACTCACAGCGGAAGAGAGTGTATCGTCGTTACCGAGATTCCCTATATGGTGAATAAGGCCGATATGATTCAGAAAATCGGCGCAATGATTAACGATAAGAAACTCGAAGGTATCTCTTATATCAACGATGAGAGTAATAAGGAGGGTGTAAGAATCGTTATCATCTTGAAGCAGGACGCCAAGTCAAGCGTGGTGTTGAACACCTTGTATAAAGAGACGGCGTTACAGACTTCATTCTCGGTGAATAATATCGCACTGGTGAATGGCAGACCGATGTTGTTGAACCTGAAAGATCTGGTGGCTAACTTTGTGGAGCATCGTCATGAGGTTGTCGTGAGAAGAACGAAATTCGACTTGGCGGCGGCAGAGGCAAGAGCCCATATTGTTCAGGGTTTGTTGATAGCGCTTGACCATATTGATGAGATAATAAAGATTATCAGGGGTGCCCAGACTCCGGATGAGGCCAAGAGTGCCCTTATTAACAGATTTGGTTTGTCGGAGATTCAGGCAGCAGCGATTATCGATATGAGATTGCGTGCATTGACCGGCCTGGAAAGAAACAAACTCGAAGAAGAGTATGCTGCTCTTTGTGAAAAGATAGAGAACTACAATGCCATATTGGCAAGCGAAGAGTTGCAACTTGATATTGTTAAGCAGGAGACCATAGAGATTAAGGAGAAATATGGCGATCCGCGTCGCACAGAGATTGTGATGAGTGCCGGAGAGTTCAACCCCGAGGATTTCTATGCCGATGACGAGATGGTGATTACTATCTCACACATGGGCTACATTAAACGTACGCCGCTTACCGAATACAAGACTCAAAACAGAGGCGGTATCGGAATTAAGGGAAGCTCAACTCGCGACGAGGACTTTATTGAGCACATCTATGTGGCAACAATGCACAATACGATGTTGTTCTTTACGGAGAAAGGTCGTTGCTATTGGTTGAAAGTTTATGACATTCCGGAAGGAACAAGAGCCTCAAAAGGAAGAGCAATCCAGAATGTATTGCAGATTGATCCGGACGATAAGGTTAAGGCATATATTAATGTGCGCAAGCTGAATGATGAGGAGTATGTCAATAATAATTATCTCATTATGTGTACACGTAACGGAATAATTAAAAAGACCCTTTTGGAGGCATATTCTCGTCCGAGAGCAAACGGAGTGAATGCTATTACCATCAAGGAAGGCGACCAGTTGCTGGATGTGAAACTTACAAGTGGCAATGCTCAGATTCTTATCGCAGCATACGAGGGTAAGGCAATTAGATTTGAGGATAGTTCGGTTCGTCCCATTGGCCGTACAGCGGCAGGTGTAAGGGGTATTGATATTGATGAAACAACCAACCATGTGGTGGGTATCATCTCTATTGAACCTAATAGCGAATATGATGTTTTGGCATTGAGTGAAAACGGATTCGGAAAGAGAACGGGACTTGATGAGTATAGATTGACCAATCGTGGAGGTAAAGGTGTTAAGACACTTCAAATCACCGAGAAAACAGGTCCGCTTGTTTCAATACAGGCCGTAAGCGACAATCACGATTTGATGATCATTACTCAAAACGGGACCACGATTCGTACTCCGCTTGACAGCATTAAGGTGGCAGGAAGAGCAACGCAGGGAGTGAAGATTATCAATCTGCGTGCAGGAGACAAGATTGCTTCTGTTACGGTGGTGCCCAAGAGTGAGGACGAGGATGAGGTAAATGTTGAGCCCCAGACTGAAAATGTCGTTTCGGAGGAGTAAATAGATAGAAACGAAACATAAACCAGAGCTAATACGTAAATAAAAACGAAAGTTTGCTTAATTAAAAACAAATAATAAATTTATTGTTGTATGAAAAAAATCTTTTTATTGATCGCTGCTTCATTGATTAGTGTTGCTCCGATGATGGCACAGACTAAGGTCAATGTCAACAAAGATGCTATTTTGGGTAAAATAGCTAAGTCAGATGCTGATATCGCGAACCCCAAAAAAGCTGCAAAATCGACTACTTGGATTAATCGTGGTAAAGCTCTTATGGATGCCGAGACCGCAATCTCTGGTAATCTTTTCGAGAATATGGATATGATGACCTTAAATCTACTGTTCGGAAAAGCTCCGCAGGAGGCTCAGGTGGAGAAAGGCGGAACCGCTTTCACTCAGTTGGTTTATCCCGATTTCGTTGCTTATACTGATGGTGCTACCGTTCAGGGTTGGGAGATTACCAATATTATTTATGAGGGCGCCTTGGATAAAGCTATTGAGGCTTACAAGAAGGCTTATGAGCTGAGCAGCAGCTCGGCAGCCAAAGTTCAGGAGGCTCTTAAAGAGGTTTGGAATGCAGTGTTGAAAGAGGCTAGCAATGCTTATAACCTTGGCGAGTTCAAGAGAGCAGGTGACTATTTTGCAAAAGCATATGAACTCTCTGTATTGCCGTACTCGGGCATGGAGGCAGATTATACCTCAGCATATAGCGCAGGTCTTTCTTACATCTATTGCAATGAGTTCCAGCCCAGCTACGACAACTTGGTTATCGCACGTGATGGTGGCGTAGAGCAGGATGGTGATGTCTATTATATTATGTATCATGCATACAAAGGTATTTGCAATGGTGATAAAGCTAAATTGGCAGAGGCAGAGGCTAATCTGACCGCCGGCTTGGAGAAATATCCCAACAACTCGAAGATTATCGAGTGTATGACCGACCTCTATGTTGAGTTGGAGCGTGATCCTTCACAGATTGTAACCATCGTTAAGGCTGCTATTGATAAAGATCCCAACAACGCATCGTTGTGGAATGGTCTTGGCCGTGTATATGATCAGTTGGGTGACACCGATAGCGCAATTAATGCATTCCATAAAGTTGCCGAGTTGCAGCCCACGGATTATGTAGGTTTCTGGAGCTTGGGTATTCTTTATATCCGCAAGGGTGATGCAGCTATCGATGCTTTGAACAAGAAGACCTTCACCGGTCAGGCAGAGTATGATGCAGATCTTAATGCAGCAAATGAGATTTATTACAATGCTCTCGCACCGCTGGAGAAAGCACATGAGTTGAACCCCAGTGAGTTGCCTATTTTGGAGTATTTGAAGAACCTTTGCTTCCGTTTGAGAGATTACAAACCGGAAATCATGGACAAATACAACAAATATAACGAGGAATTCAAAGCTGCAAAACAATAGTTTCTAAGTTTAAGAATTGAAAATAGAGGGATACTCACAGCGGTGGGTATCCCTTTTTTGTGTAAATTTATGGTTGAAATTTTGTAGCTACGTGGTAAATGGTTAATTTTGCAAGATATTGAATTTGTAATGGCGGACAAGAATAACATAATTAACGAACTTACCGAAAACGAGTATAAGTACGGTTTTACTACCGATATAGATACCGATATTATCCCCAAAGGTCTTAACGAGTCAATCATAAGATTGATTTCGGAAAAGAAAGAGGAGCCGGAGTGGATGTTGGAGTATCGTTTGAAGGCGTTTGAGTATTGGAAAACATTGAAGATGCCGGACTGGGCTCATCTGAATATTCCTCCGATTGACTATCAAGATATAATATATTATGCGGCACCTCGTACTGCACCTAAATATAAAAGTATGGATGAGGTGGATCCGCAGTTGAAAGAGACTTTTGATAAGTTGGGAATTCCTTTGGAAGAACAGATGCGCTTGTCGGGTGTTGCGGTGGATGCAGTGATGGACTCGATTTCGGTGAAAACCACGTTTCAAGATACATTGGCCGAGAAAGGCATTGTGTTTTGTTCGATGAGTGAGGCGATAAAGAATCATCCCGAGTTGGTGCGAAAATATCTGGGCAGTGTGGTACCTTATACCGATAATTTTTATGCCGCATTGAATACGGCAGTGTTCTCGGATGGCTCGTTCTGTTATATCCCGAAGGGGGTGAGATGCCCGATGGAGTTGAGTACCTATTTCAGAATCAACGCCGCCGGAACAGGCCAGTTCGAGAGAACTCTTATTGTGGCTGATGAGGGTGCTTATGTGAGCTATTTGGAGGGTTGTACCGCTCCGATGCGAGATGAGAATCAGTTGCATGCGGCTGTTGTGGAGATTGTGGTGATGAAGGACGCGGAGGTGAAATATTCCACCGTACAGAACTGGTATCCCGGCGACAAGGAGGGACGAGGTGGTGTGTATAACTTCGTGACCAAGAGAGGTATTTGTAAGGGAGATAATGCCCGCTTGTCGTGGACTCAGGTAGAAACTGGCTCGGCCATTACATGGAAATATCCGAGCTGTGTGTTGGCGGGAGATAATAGTTTTGGTGAGTTCTATTCGGTTGCTCTGACCAATAATTTCCAGCAGGCAGATACGGGTACGAAGATGATTCACTTGGGACGTAACACAAGAAGCCGAATCGTGTCGAAAGGTATCTCGGCAGGCAGGAGTCAGAATAGTTATAGAGGACTTGTGAGAGTTGCCGCCAAGGCCGAAAATGCAAGGAATTATTCGCAGTGCGATTCTTTGCTTATCGGAGATAAATGCGGAGCGCATACGTTCCCTTATATGGATGTGAAAAATACGTCGGCCATCGTGGAGCATGAGGCAACGACCTCAAAAATCAGCGATGACCAATTGATGTATTGCAATCAGCGAGGTATATCAACAGAGGATGCCGTAGGACTGATTGTGAACGGATACGCCAAGGAGGTATTGAATAAATTGCCTATGGAGTTTGCCGTAGAGGCACAACGCTTGTTGTCAATAAGTCTGGAAGGCAGTGTCGGTTAATGTGTTAGGAAAGAAAAACAAAGCGAGATGCAGAAAGAGATAATATTGAATGTCGAAGACTTGCGTGCTTCGGTGGAAGGAAAAGAGATTTTGCAGGGCATCAATTTCAAGGTTGCTGCCGGAGAGGTACATGCCATAATGGGACCTAATGGTTCGGGAAAAAGTACCTTTGCATCGGTATTGGCGGGTAATCCCAAGTATGACCATATCTCGGGCAAGGCCGAATATATGGGTAAAGATATTCTTGATATGAGTATTGAGGATAGGGCAAGAGAGGGATTGTTCCTCGGTTTCCAATATCCGGTTGAGATCCCCGGTGTGAGTATGTCTAACTTCATGCGTTTGGCGGTGAATGAGCAAAGAAAATATAGAGGCGAGGAACCTCTGACGGCGGCTCAATTCCTGAAACTGATGCGTGAGAGAGCTGCTGTTGTGGAACTTGATGCGAAACTGATGAACAGAGCCGTTAATTCGGGCTTCTCGGGAGGCGAGAAGAAACGCAACGAGATATTCCAGATGGCCATGCTGCAACCGAAACTGGCGTTGTTGGATGAGACGGACAGCGGTCTTGATATTGATGCATTGAGAATTGTCGCAACGGGAGTTAATAACTTGCGTAGCGAAGAGAATGGAATAGTGCTGATAACTCACTATCAGAGATTGTTGGATTATATTGTTCCCGACTATGTGCATGTGCTGTATAAGGGCAGAATAATCTATTCGGGAGATAAGGAGTTGTCACTGAAACTCGAAAAAGAGGGATACGATTGGTTGATTAAGGAGTACGAATCGAAATAATAGCACTGTGTATGGCGGCCGAGTTGAAAAGTGGCGAAATGGTGGTTTCGCAAGGCGATAAGGTTGTTCGTTCATATTTGATGAATGAGCCGTGTGATGTGTCTGTTGTCGTGGAGCAAGGCGCACAGTGTGTTTATCACATCTTATGTGGCGGAGAGTTGCAGAGTGATGTGAAATTTGTATTGAAAAAAGACAGCTGTCTGAAACTGATTCTGGTTGATGTTGCGAGAGGTACTTCACAAGTGAATGTCAATATTGAGTTGGCGGATAGTGGGGCGCGATTCGAGTTTAACGGTCTGTATATCGTTGGTAGAGGCGAACGCAAGGATGTTGTATTGGATGTGAAACATCTTGTGGCAGATTGTTATAGCAGTGAGTTGATGAAGGGAATTGCGGCCGAGGATGGTGTTGGTAGATTCCATGGACGAATATATGTTGCACAAGATGCTCAACGTACGGAGGCGTATCAGCAGAGTCGCAATCTGTTGTTGAATAATTCGGCACGTATTTTTACCGAGCCTCAACTGGAAATATATGCCGATGACGTAAAGTGCAGTCATGGTGCTGTTGTCGGTCAGATAGAGGATGAGGCGGTATACTATATGCGTCAGAGAGGAATAGACGAGAAGGCCGCACGAAATCTTCTTACCGAGGGCTTTGCAAGCGAAATTGTTTGGCAGATAGAGGATGAGCAATATGCCGAGCAGGTTCATGATGCCATAGAAGAGAGACTGAGTGAGATATGATAGAGGTGAAAGACATAAGGGCTGAATTTCCGCTGTTGGCGAGAGAGGTGTATGGCAAACCGCTGATATATCTCGATAATGCGGCTACTGCCCAGAAACCACGATGTGTGATTGAAGTGATGAACGATTTGTATTCGACTCTGAATGCCAATGTACATCGTGGGGTTCATTATATGTCGGAACAATGTACGGAACGTTATGAGCAGGCTCGCAGAATAGTGGCCGAAGAGATAGGAACGGATGATTCGTCGGAGGTTATCTTTACTTCGGGAGCTACCGCTGGACTCAATCTGGTGGCCCACAGCTATGGCGAGTATGCTTTTGAAAGGGGCGATAATATTGTAGTGAGTGAGATGGAGCACCACTCCAATATTGTTCCTTGGCAGATAGTGGCCGAGAGAAAGGGCGTAGAGATCAGGGTGTTGCCTATTGATGAACAGGGAGAGTTGCAGGTTGAAAAACTGAACGAACTGATTGATGCGCACACTAAAATGGTGGCGGTGAGTCAAGCCTCCAATGTGTTGGGAACAATGCCCGATGTGGAGAGAGTGGTGGCGATTGCTCACTCAAAAGGAGTGCCTGTTACGGTAGATGGATGTCAAGGCGTGGTGCATGGCGGAATTGATGTGAAGAAATGCGGATGCGACTTTTATGCGTTTTCGGGACATAAACTGTATGGCCCCAACGGAATAGGTGTTCTTTATGGTCGTCGCGAATGGTTGGATAAGATTCCTCCATTCATGGGTGGCGGCGATATGATAAAAAGAGTCTCTTTTGCAGGTACCACTTATGCCGAAGCTCCATTGAAATTTGAGAGTGGAACACCCAATTATATCGGCGCGATAGGATTGGGTAAGGCAATTGAATATTTGCGCGGATTTGATAAGGCCGAACTGCTTGGATATGAGAGAAGCATGATGGAGTATGCTACCGAACGCCTTGAAAGAATCGAGGGATTGAGAATATATGGAAAGTCAGCTCAAAAGTGCAGCATAGTTTCATTCAATGTGGAGGGTATACATAACTATGATATAGGTATGATTCTCGACAAACTGGGTGTGGCGGTACGAACAGGAGCACATTGTGCGGATCCATTGATGGAACATTATGGGGTGTCGGGTATGTGTAGAGCTTCGTTTGCATTTTATAACACTATGCAGGAGGTGGAGGCTTTGTGTAAGGGAGTGGAACGTGCGGTAGCCATGTTGAGAAGATAATATAACACGATAGCGATATGTTTATAGTACTTGAAGGACTCGACGGAGCAGGTAAATCGACCCAAATAAAACTGCTGACCAATATGTTGGTTGAGAAGGGAATGGAGGTGGAATATTTGCATTTCCCCCGATTTGATGCTCCGGTGTATGGAGATATGATAGCACGTTTCCTGAGAGGAGAGTTCGGTACGGCAGATCAGGTGAATCCTTATTTGGTGGCTTTGCTCTATGCGGGCGACAGAGCCGAGGCTGCGGCAATGATCAACGGTTGGAATGAGCAGGGCAAGTGCGTTATTGTTGATAGATATGTGCTGTCAAATATCGGCTATCAGTGTGCAAAGATGGAGGATGAAGAAGACAAGAAAGCGTTGAGAGACTGGATATTGGATATGGAATTCAATAAATTCGCTATTCCTCGTCCCGATATTTCGTTGTTTTTGGATGTGCCATTTGAGTTTACCAAGAAGAAATTGAGTGAGGTCAGAGAGGGCGATGATAGAGAGTATTTGAAAGGCGGTAAGGATATTCATGAGGCTTCGCTGGATTTGCAACGTAGTGTCAGGGAATCATATCTACAATATGCACAGGATTATAACGATTTGAAGATTATAGATTGCAGCGATGATAATGGCGATATGGCCGATGCACAGACCATATTCGGCAGGATAAATAATGCGTTGCAACCATATTTATAAGAGAACACATAGAAACTTACAAAACCATAAACATAAACGCAAATAGCGTATAAGAACTTAAATTAAATGTTGAATCAGGATTTCAGAAGAAAATTAAAGGCAACAAAGATTCCGGATGTGTGCCGTTACGTGATAGCGGTGATATTTATAATTTCCGGTTTTGTTAAGACAATAGATCCGTGGGGTACTACCTTGAAAATGCAGGAGTATCTGATGATGCTTGGACTGGATTTTCTGCTCGGTTGCAAGGAGGCGTTGGCGATATGGCTGTGTGCAGCCGAGATGATGATGGGATGTATGTTGATGTTCAGAGTCAGATTAAGACTCATTTCGGTTTTCTCGGTGGTGTCGATGACCGTGTTTACATTCCTAACCTTATACATGGCTATTTATACACCGATTGAAGATTGCGGTTGTTTTGGCGCGGCAATCAAACTGACACCGTGGCAGTCGTTCTTTAAGAATCTGATTCTGTGGCCGATGAGTGCCATTATGTGGTGGACTGAACGAGATCGAAGATTCTTCCCGTTCACAATGAGAGAGGGCGTGCTGACATTGGTATTTATGTTCGGATCCGGTTTGTTGGGTGTCTATTGTTACAGACACCTGCCTATCATTGATTTGCTGCCATTTAAGGAGGGCGTGAATCTCAGGGCTGAATTAGCAGATAAAGAGCCGGAGGAGATAAAAACCATTGTAAAATGTAAGAATCTGCAAAGTGGCGAAGTCGTGAATTTTGCGATGGATGATCCTACATGGTATGATACGGAGGTATGGGAATTTGTGGATACATGGGTTGAAGGTGCAACGAAACGTAGTCGCAGTGTGGATATCACAATAAACGATTTTGTGTTGTTTGATAATTATGGAGATGTTACGGCATCTGTGTTGGCCGATGAAGGTACAACCTATTTGCTCTGTATACAGACTACCGACAAATTGAATGAAAGGATTTACCGAAAGTTTACCGAACTGATTGAGTATGCCGAGAGTCAGGGGAATAAGGTTGCTTGTGTGACTGCATCGGCAGTGGAGGATAATGTGTTGCATATAGGCGGATATGATGTACCGTGTTACAATATGGATGACTCGGCTCTTAATATTCTGATGCGATCCAAGGCAGGAGTCATAACCTTGTACGATGGAGTTATTCAGGACAAGTGTTCATTTAGGGATATAAAAGTGAAGAAATAGATCTTTGTTTATAACGATTATGCAGGACGCAACTTACCGATCAGGAAAAGTTGCGTCTGTTTTTTTTATCTGGTTGGTATGTCGTAAAATAAATTATTGCCGAATATCGTATATATAATATAAGAGAGGTGGGATGGAGAGTGTGAAATATTGATAGAAATTTATAAATTTGTAGGATGTAAAGTGTGACGTTATGCGAAGAAAAATAATATCAATATTGGCGGTTCTTTCGGTTGCTTTATTGGCGACCTTTGTTGGCATTGAAACAAAGGCGGCTGATAAGAACCGAGAACTTTCGGAACATCTCCAACGAGGAGTGGCTTTGTATGAAGCGGGGAATTATGCGGATGCCTATTTTGAGCTGACAGTGGCAGAGAATATGGCGGCAAATGACAAATTCTCACGTCATAAGATAGATTTCTATAAGGCTATGAGTCTCTCGTGGCTGGATAACGATATGGATGCATTGGAACTCTACTTGGAACGTTATCCCCGTTCAACTTATGGCAATCAGGTGAAGTTGAGGTTGGCTACAATGTTGTTTGAACAACAGCGATACGGAGAGGCCAGACAGTGTTATGAACAGGTGCGAATAACCCGCATAAAAACCGATATGGATGAATATTATTTCAATATGGGTTATTGTGCGTTTGAGGAGGGCGAATATGATAAGGCTCGTGCTTATTTCAATAATGTCAATACGGCAGGCGAGTATGGTGCGGCAGTGACTTATTATTTTGGTTATATAGATTATTTGAACAAACAATACGCCACTGCAAAAGAGTATTTTCAGGCTCTGTCAAACGACTTGGTTTATAAAGATGTCGTTCCTTTCTACTTGTTGCAGATAGAGTTTGTGGAGGGGAACTATGATTATGTGATAGAACATTATGCCGATGTAATGTCGGTAGCTGTCGGTGATCGTCTGTTGGAGGTTGTGAGAATGGTTTCTGAGGCATGGTTCAATAAGGAGGCGTGGGAGAATGTTTGTGATTTCATGAGCCGTTATGAACAGATGGGCGGCAAATTGGGCCGCGAAGAGAGCTATATGGCCGGTTATGCTTATTATATTTTGGAGGATTATGAACAGGCTGAACATTATCTGGTCAGAGCCTGCGGACCGGATGACGCGTTGTCGCAGAATGCAAGTTACCACCTGGGAGACTGTTATTTGAGGCTGGGTAATACGGAGCAGGCAATGAGGTCGTTCTCCATTGCATCCAACAGTGGTTATGATGATAAAATCAGGGAGGATGCACTGTTCAACTACGGAAAGATGCAGTACGCCTCGGGCGGAGGTTATTTTGATGAAACAATAAATGTGTTGAGCCGTTATTTGACTCAATATCCCAATTCGCCACGTAGGGCAGAGGTGGAGGAATATCTCATTGCGGCATATTACAACTCAAAGAATTATGATGCGGCTTATTCGGCCATTAAACGATTCCCTAATCCTGACAACAATATGAAATCGGCATTGCAGAAGATTGCCTATTTCAGGGGGTTGGAGAGTTTTAATAGAGGGGAGTTTGATGATGCACGAAACTATCTGAATGAGTCGTTGCAGTATAAATTTTCAGCCAAATATACCGCTTTGACCACTTTCTGGCTTGCAGAGATAGCATATCGCCAGAAAAAATATCTTGATGCGGCAAGGGGATATGAGGAATACGTTCGTATATCGCCCGCGACGGAACGCGAACATTATTATGCATATTATAATGCGGCGTATGCATATTACAATAACAACAATCTCTCTTCGGCAAAGAACTGGTTTGACAGATTCGTGAAGTCGTATCGTACGTCGGATGTATTTAAGGCTGATGCCTATAACCGCTTGGGCGATATTGCGGCCAGCGGTCGCTCGTTCTGGCAGGCAATAGAGTATTATGATGGAGCAATAAAGGTGGGTACGGATGACAAGTATTATGCAACATATCGCAGAGCCATCATGTTGGGTTTGGTAGATCGTGTGCCGAGAAAGATAGAGACTCTCAATAGTATTATTTCGGCTGGAGAGGGCGAATATGTTCCTACTGCCATGTATGAATTGGGACGTACCTATATGGTGCAAGAACAGTTCGCTCAGGCCGCAGGAGTTTTGGAACGTTTTGTGGGGCTTTATCCTTCTTCTGCCGAGTATAATAATGCATTGTCGGATCTGGGACTCATATACAGAAACTTGAACAATAATGATAAGGCGCTTAAATATTATCAGATGATAGTTCAGAATCCTTACTCTTCTTCGGCGGCAAAGACAGCAATGAATGAGATAAGGAGCATTTATGTTGATGAGAACAAGGTGGATGCTTATTTCGATTATGCCAATAAGATGGGATATGAGACAGATGCAAGTGTCGTGATGCGAGATTCGCTTGAATTTACGGCTGCGCAGAGAATATATATCAATGGCGACAAACAACGAGCCGCCGAGGCACTTGATAAATATATTGCCAATTATCCCAACGGAGGATATGTGGCGGCTGCATATTATTATGCAAGTGATTGTGCAATATCTGTCGGCAATGCTACCGTAGCCATAGAGAAACTCGAAAAACTTGCGGCATTGCCCATGAATGATTATACGGAACGGGCATTGGAGGGTTTGATTGATCATGGTAGATCGTTGAAACGATATGATGTCGTGGCAGATGCTGCGAATCGTTTGAGCAGTGTAGCTCGCAGTACGGATGTGCGAAAGAGGGCTTTGACGGATTGGTTGGAAGCCGTAGTGGCCGAAGGTGACAATGAAAAGATTGTGAGTGTGGCGGATGAGGTGGCAGGACGTTCGGATGCAAATGCGACTATTGTCCGCAAGGCGCAGTTTGTGAAGGCAAAAGCATTGTCTGCATCGGATAGAGAAGTGATTGCACAGGAGATATATGCACAGCTGAGTAAGGAGGTGGCAAGTGCTGAGGGTGCCGAGTCGGCATATCGTGCGATAGAACACTCTTATAAGGTGGGTAATACAACACAGGCCGAGGAACTGGTTTATTCTTTTGCGGATAAGAATACTCCACATGCCTATTGGTTGGGTAAGGCTTTCTTGGTGCTGGGTGATATCTATAACGACAAAGGTGATGCGTTCCAGGCCCGAGCAACTTATCAGAGTATAGTGGATGGTTACTCTGTTGCCGATGATGGTATTATAGAAGAGGCCAAAGCACGAATTCAGAACTTGAAGTAAATGGAGGTTGAAGCAATGAAAAGAATTTTTATATCGATATTTGCTTTGCTGGCGGTGATTAATGTTGCTGCCCAGAATGATGATATTTCCCGTCAGATTGAGGTTACAAGGGATTATACCCCAAAAGCGGCATTGGCCGACAAGTTGGATATTCTGCCCCAAATGGCCGACACGGTGCAACTCCATCCACAGGTGGATTATTCGATAACTCCTACGGCTTGGATGAGTGTCTATGCGCCGGATCCGATATCGGCAGTAGGTATGTCGGCAGTCAGGTTGCATGATCGCAATACCATGTATGCCGAGTTTGGCGCAGGTTTGCCGTTGCGTAGTGTTGCCGATATCTATTTCTCGCCTAAAACGATGGGGAAAACCACTTTGGGTGTCTATCTTAATCATGACGGAATAGAGGGAAAAATCAAGAATGATTATGGAGACAAACGTTCGGCTTTGATGTTGGATAGTCGCATTGGAGCGTATATCCAGTCACGATTTGAAAGAGGTGGCGGGCTGAAATTCGATGTGGAATATGGGATGAGGGATTATGATCCGTATGGAGGTTTCAGCCAAATGGCTGATGGTAGTGATATCGTTTATGGCGGTCAAATCTCTTATGATGATATCAGGAGCAGCTTTACGATAGGGAGTGATTTTACAGACTTGTCGCGCTTTAATGTCCGTTTCGGGGTTTCGGGAGGCTACTTCAAAGGAGCTACCGCAGGTGAGGCCTTGAAACAAGGACAATGGGACGTGAATACTGCTCTTGATGTTGGAATACCTATTGCCGGAATGCCGTTGTTGCTGGGAGTTGAATATAATGGTTTTAATGGTTTAGACCAGCTCAAAGGACAGAACAGGAACACGATTCAAGTGTCGGGACTTTTGGGATTGGCCAATAGTCGTAGAGTAAAGTTGGGCATTGGAGCCAAATATATAACCACCGAGTCGGAATACATTGTTCCTGTGTTGAAATTTGATTGGTTGTTGGCAGGAGGCGTGAATCCTTATATCAATATTGACGGAGGTGTGGCGGACAATTCATATCGTGGCCTTACTTTGCTAAATCCTTATGTGCAGGACGGAGTGTGGTTGAAGGATTATAATGCTCATGTTGATATGAGAGCCGGAATTAATTTCACTACCTCGGTTGCCGATTTCGATATCCATGCAGGATATGACATGCATGATGAATACAATCTGTTTGTAAACATGGATAAGACCTCGCGTTTTGTCGTGTATGGTGGTAAGGTGAAGATTTTCTATGCGGCAGTTTCGTCGGATTTTGTTCTTGGCGATGGTCTTTCTTTGAAATTGTCGGGCCGTTATAACAGTGTGGAGGTGCAGAGTGAATCGGACAACAATTTGAGAAAACTTTATGAGGGAACAGGAATACCTCAGTTTACGGCCGACGGATGGTTGGAGTATGCGAAGGGTAAGATCTCACTTAAAGCAGGTGTTCAAATGCTGGGAGAGAGAACGTTTGCATCTGCCATGGAGAGTGATTATATGGGTAGTATCGTTTCGCTGGATGGACTGACTTTCAATCAAAATGTGATTGATGGCAGTGTAAATGTCGGCTTCGAAGGACGTTATGAGGTAAATGAGAATCTTGGAATTTTTGTTAGAGGCGATAATTTATTGGGACAGAAGATATATCTGTATAATTATTATCCCTATTTGGGAACAAATATCTTGATAGGAGTGAGAGTTAATCTGTAAAATAAAGTATATGGATTGCAGGGCAGTAGCTGATCATATTGTTCGATGGCTGGATGATTATTGTGCAACTTGCGGGACAAAAGGTTTCGTGGTAGGTATCTCGGGAGGAATAGATTCGGCCCTTGTGTCTACATTGGCGGCAATGACGGGACGTAAGACGTTATGTGTGACATTGCCGATTCATCAGGCCGCTTCGCAGGTTTCTCGTGCGGAGGAGCATGTGGCATGGTTAAAGGGACGGTTTCCTAATGTTGAGGCCGATGATGTTGATTTGACGGATGGTTATGAGAAATTTATAGGGTCGTTCCCCGATAAAACAAAATCACAACCGACAACAGAACTGACTTATGCCAATACTCGTTCCAGGCTGCGCATGACGGCTCTTTATTTTTTCGCCGGAATAGAAGGACTGTTGGTGGTTGGGACTGGAAATAAGATAGAGGATTTCGATGTCGGCTTTTTCACCAAGTATGGTGATGGCGGTGTCGATATCAGCCCGATAGCCGACCTGACCAAGAGTGAGGTGTGGGAGCTGGCTGCATATCTGGGCGTTCCTGAATCCATAATAAAAGCTAAACCGACGGACGGGCTTTTTGGTGATGATCGTAGCGATGAAGATCAGATAGGAGCCTCTTATCCCGAGTTGGAGTGGGCGATGGAGTTGTATGAGAGCGGGGAGGATGTTTCGTCTTTGACGGGGCGTCAGAAAGAGGTGTATGATATCTTTGTACGACGTCACAAGGCAAACCAGCACAAGATGCAACCGATTCCTTGTTGTAAGGTACCGGCAGAAATTAAATAATAGAAACCGTAAAGGACCACAATTCATTATTACTGCGTCTATGAGTAGATGCCGTGTTGTTATATGTTTGTTTCTGTTGGTTGTGTGTGATCTGCATGCACAACAGATGAGCACCAAATATTATGAGGAAAATCCGAGAGATGAATTTTTCTCTTTTGATGTCGCCATAGATCCCATTGATAATTTCTATTTATATCAATTATATCGTAATGGCTCGTTGTTTGAGAACCGGACTCGTTATATTACTTCTTCGGTAGATTATTCTTATCGTGGCATTGAACCGAGAAACGAACGTTATTTCTTCAATGCCCTTGATTTATCACCTGTTTTTGATTCCTATGCCGATTATTCTGTGATATCGGCATTGAGGCGTATGCAACCCGGCTATGATCGTCTGATTATGGGTACAGTTTCGCCTCATGAAACTATTATGAACTCGGCGGTTGAGTATTTCTCGGTGCGTGCATCCGATGTGAGGGATGGATATAGACTGCGAACTCAATATGCCGATCGGAATTATAGAGGGGCGATGTCTTTGAGTGGAGCAGGCGAGTGGGGTCCGTTTCTCAAATATGCTTTTAATGTTGGAGTCAAGGGAGGTCGTGATCGTTTTGTTGATGGAGTATTCAGCGAAGGGTATCATGCCGCATTTGATTTGGAATATACCATGGCTTCGGGAGACAGGTTGTCTTTCTTTGCATTGGCGGCACCATCCATGCACTCCACACGAACATGGGCAATGCAAGAGACGTTTGATCTGACGGGGGATAATCTTTATAATCCATCGTGGGGTTGGCAGGACGGTCGGCAACGTAGTTCCAAAATCAGACGGAGTGCGACTCCTATTGTGGCATTGACCTATGATTTTGGTGTGAATGAGAGAACCGTGATGACATCGTCTTTGATGTGGTCTTGGGGAGAGAAAAGCAGAAGTGGCCTGACGTGGTTGGATGCATCCTCACCCATTCCCGACACGTATGCTTATCTGCCGAGTTATCAGATAGATTCATCTTTGGCGGAGAGTCTGGCCGATGTTTGGCGAGGAGGAGATGAACAATATACACAGATTAATTGGCGCGAATTGTATTATCAGAATCTGATGAATCCCACCTGGCAGTCGGTGTATGTGGTTGATGAACGGGTGGAGCAGATTAACAATTTGCAATTTTCGCTGATGGGAGTTACACGTCGTGGCGATGTGTTGGAGAGCAGTTATGGCTTGCGTTATAGAACAGATGGTTCTCACTATTTCAAACGCGCTGCTGATATGTTGGGCGGGGAGTGGTTCTACAATATAGACCAATACCTTATAGGAGATGTCGAGTATGGTGATAAATACGAAAATGATGTGTTGAATCCTGGCCGAAAAGTTTTTGCGGGCGATGATTTCGGATATAATTACACGATGCGTCGCAGGGCATTGACGATGTTTGGGAATGTGAACTATGCCAGAAGTAGGTTGCGTCTTGATCTGAGTGGAGAGTTGAATTTTTCGACCCTCTGCCGTGACGGCCATTATCAGAAAGAGAGCCTGCCGTCTGACTCTTATGGCCAATCGGATGAGCTTAGTTTCTCTTCATATGCTGTTAAGGCGACTGCTAAATATGCTTTCAGCATAAATGGCAGTGTTGCCGCTGATGTCTATGCCGGTGAACAAGAGCCTTTGTATGATGATGTATTTATTTCTCCTCAAATCTCCAATAAAACAGTTGCAGGTAGGGAACAACTTATTTCGGTCTATGGTGCCGACATGCGCTTGCATCGTGCTTTTACGTTTATTGAGTTTGACGTGGCGGCTTATTGGAACAAACATACAACACCTGCTGAAATCACGCGTTACTATGATGATGGGTATGGCGAGTATTGCGATATGGTATTGAATGATGTGGTGCGTAGAAACAGCGGAGTAGAAATGGGCGTCGGGCTTGATCTTACGGGACGCCTAAGACTCTCCCTTGCATATGCCTATAACTCGTATCAATATATGGACAATCCGAGAGTAGATATTTATAAAGACGTGGATGGAGAAATGCTTTATACCGGCGGTATGGCATATATGAAAGGGTTGATTTCAAGTTCTTCTCCACAAGAGATATTGTCAACGGGTATTACATATCGAATGCGTGATTTTAGGCTGAATGTGGATTATGCATATATGAATAAACGGTATGTCATGCCATCGCCGTTGCGTCGTACGGAACGTATGTTGTCTTATGCCGCCTCGGAGGAGAGTGCTGTTGAGTGGCATGAACAGGAGATGTTGCCTTCGGCGGGTATGCTTGATTTGTCATTGTTCAGACGTTTTAATGTAGGAGAGCATAGTGTTATGGTGTCTGTTGTGATGAAAAATGTGTTGAACAAGAAGAGTGTAATTTATGGAGGTTACGAACAAATGAGATTCCGCAAAACGACCTCCGATGCAGGCACGCAATACAGACCTTATGGCTCGAAATATAGTTATGCCTATCCGAGAAATTGTTATCTGACTTTGACTTACGAATTTTAAGATATGCGCTTTGTTGTGAACATAGTTGTAGCGGTAATTTTATCTGTGGTGTTTGTCGCGTGCGGATATGATGATTTCGGTGTGCCTGATTTGCCGAGAATGCAGGCCGTGGTCCCTAATACCGATATCAAAACATTGAGGGAGTTGTATTTCGGTAATGAGTATACGGTTAGCGAAGATGTTGTTATTGAGGGTTGTGTCACGGCAAATGATGAATCGGGCAATCTGTACAGGTCTTTTATTATTCAAGACTCTTCGGCAGCGGTGGAGATATATGCCGGAACATATGATTTGCATAATGCGTTCAGAGTAGGGCAAATGGTGGCAGTGTCGCTTGAAGGCTGTGCGGTCAGTCAATACCGAGGAGTGATGCGTATTGGTCTGCCTTCATCGGATTGGGATGCCGGATATGTCAAACCGTTTGGGACGAGAGCCATATTGGATAGATATGTTTATAGGTCGGCAGTTATGGTGTCACCAGAGGCAAAGGTGATCAACGTCAATGAGTTTAGTGAAACGTTGTGCGGTATGTTGATATGTGTCCGAAATGTCAGACTTGCCGAGGGAGAGAGTAGTGTGTGGTTTGAGGAGAGTGATTTTTATGATGCTTCAATGTGTTTGCGTAAGTTTGTTACGGCGACGGGAGCAGAGGTGTTTGTGGCAACAAGTCGTTATGCCGATTTTGCGGAAAACACTATTGAGAACGGAGTGTATGATTTGACGGGTGTACTATATTATGGCGAATTCGGGTCGGCAACCAAACGATATGTCATAATGTTGAGAAACGAGAATGATGCTGAACGTAAATAAATATTTGTTCTTGGGACTGTTGTTGCTTGGGTTGATCTCTTGCGAGATAGATGACGGCTTGCCTGAAGGGCTGGGCGCAAACTCTGTTCGGTCAATAGCACACCTCAAATCACTTTATATGGGAGAGCCCTATAAAGTTAGTGAGGATATCATAGTACGCGGAGTTGTGGTGGCAAACGACATAAGCGGGAATCTAACTAAACGACTGTTTGTGGAAGATGAGTCGGGAGGTATAGAGATAAAACTTGATAAACAGAAACTATACGAACATTTCTTTCCGGGTGATTCGGTGGCGGTCTATTGCGGAGGATTGACCATCGGGTGTTATGGCGGAATGTTACAACTCGGCTCCGATGCGGCAAATGGATATGAAACAGATTATATTGCCGAATCAGTTGTTGAGCATCACGTGAAACTCACGGGAGGAGAGGCTCCGCAAAGACCTGTACATAAGATTGCATTTGATGAGGTGTCAAACTCTTTGGTCGGCTGTTTCGTGTTGTTTGATGATGTGCAGTTTGCGGCTTCGGAGTTGAATAAGAATTGGATCGACAACGGAGTGGCGACAAATAGGACTCTGATTGATGAAGATGGAAGAATAATAGTCGTCAGAACAAATCCTACGGCCACTTTTGCAACAAAGCCACTCCCGTCAGGAAGTGGCTCTATCGGAGGTGTTATTACTGTCTTTAACGGTGTATACCAACTTATGGTTGCCGATATTAATGATGTGAATATGTATGGGCAACGGTTTTGATGCCGATTACTGCAATGCTTTCCAAATAAGGTCTTTCAGCTCGCCGATGTGATATCCGCTGACCGATGATATGAAAATGTTTTCCACTCCCTCAGGCATCTCGCTTTTCATTCGTTCAATAGTTTCTTTGTCGGCTATGTCACATTTTGTCACTGCGATAAGGTGTTTCTTGTCAAGCAACTCGGGATTGTATTTGGTTAGCTCGCCCATTAATATGTCATACTCTTTTTTCAGACTTTCTGCCGTGGCCGGAATGCAGAACAACAGAATGGAGTTGCGTTCGATATGGCGCAGGAAACGCAAACCGAGTCCTTTACCCTCATGAGCACCCTCGATGATTCCGGGAATATCGGCCATTACAAACGAACGTCCGTCACGATACTCGACAAAGCCTAAATTAGGCTCCAACGTGGTGAATGCATAGTCGGCAATCTTAGGTTTTGCTGCCGACACAACAGACAATAAAGTCGATTTTCCGGCATTCGGGAATCCTACAAGACCGACATCTGCCAATATCTTCAATTCAAGAATGAATGTACCCTCCTGGCGTTCCTCGCCCGGTTGGGCATAACGTGGAGCCTGGTTGGTGGCCGACTTGAAATGCCAGTTGCCCAAACCGCCTCTACCTCCTTTGAACAGAACGAGCTCTTGGCCGTGTTCGGTGACTTCACCTACAATTTCGCCAGTCTCGGCATTACGGGCTATTGTTCCCAGAGGAACTATGATAATTGAATCGGGCGCACTCTTACCCGAACTGCGCATACCGCTACCGGCCTCGCCATCTTTTGCGAAGACGTGGCGCTGATATTTCAAGTGGATAAGAGTCCAATACT